>NZ_JBQQBQ010000019.1:0-170183 GCF_052245915.1 Nonomuraea sp. 10N515B | reverse complement strand
CCGGAAGGTCCACCAGCTGCAGCGGCGTCTGCACGCCGAACAGGTTGACCATCGGCCCGAACGGCACGATCGAGAAGGCCAGGAACGCCGGCACCACCATGATGATCGGCGCCAGCAGGTAGAGCACGCGGTCCACCGTGCGCGGGAAGAGGTCCTCCTTCAGCCCCATCTTGATCGCGTCGGCGACCGACTGCAGCAGACCGAACTTACCGGCCCGGTTGGGGCCGTAGCGGTTCTGCATCCTGGAGATCAGCTTCCGCTCGAACCAGACCCCGAAGACGACGCCCAGCATCAGAAAGAGGAACAGCATCACCGCTTTGACGATGTGGACCCACAGCGGATAGGCCTTGTCGAAGTCGGCAAGGGTGGGATCGGCCGCGAGAACGCCTGTCATGACGTGGTTGCCCCTTCCTCCCCCGGCACTCGTTCGGTCCGGGAGCGGAAGGTCACGTTAGCCGGTGAGCCGATCGGTGTATTGAACGAATGCGAACAGCTGCTTCGGTGTCATCTGCGCCATCGCCCGGATCTCGCGGGAGAGGTGCGGCTGGTCGGCGTAACCACAGGCGACGGCCTCGTCCAGCGTGGCCGAGGGCCGTCTCCACGTGTCCACGGTCCGCTGGAATCGGGCAATCCTGGCTACCGTCTTGGGTGACAAGCCCACCACCCGGCGGAATCCGAGCTCGACATAGCGACGGCTGACGCCCAGCTCATCGGCGAGGGCCGCGATGGTGGGCGGGCCGTCCGGCTCCTGCAGCCGCCACCAGGCGTGCGTGATCAGGTCGTTGGGGCCGGCGTCGGGACACAGCCACGCGGTCAGCCGCTCCTCCAGCAGCCTGAAGCGGTCCGCCCAGCTCCCCGACGCGATCAGCCGATCGGTCAGCTCCGCGGCGCGGGTGCCGAGGAGGTCTTCCAGCTGCACGGTCGTGCCGGCCACCTCACGTAGGGGCGTTCCCGTCAGCGCCGACATCCCGGCCGGGGTGAGCCCGACCGCCATCCCGTGACGCCACGGCGTGTGGGCCGAGAACGTCGCGGTGGCGCGGGGACCGGTGACGATCGGGCCCATGCCGGTGAAGTCGATGATCAGAGTGGCCGCGTTGAGCGGCAGCATCCGGCTAGGGTGGGCGGGCTCTCCCGCCCGGGTGCGAAAGCCGGCCCACCCCAGCACGTACGGACGCAGGTGCGGCGGTGACACACGGGTGATCATCTCGTACGGCTGCGCCTGTTGCTGCGTGGGCAGCGAATGCATCGCCATCACACCAGCAAGACTGCCCTAGTCTCACCTGGGCCGTGGAATCGACTCCCTCCCATGGAGGGATGCTGTGTCGTGTCAGCGGCCGCGTCAGGACGGCGACGGCCCGGTATCAGGGCGGTCGCCGATCGTTGACCCCATGAACGGATCAGCGATCGCGGCCTCGGGGCTGCGAAAGGCCTACAAAGACAAGACCGTCCTCGACGGCATCGACCTGAATGTCCGGGCCGGCACGATCTTCGCCCTGCTCGGGCCCAACGGCGCCGGGAAGACCACGACCGTGAACGTGCTGACCACGCTGCTGGCCCCCGACGCCGGCAAGGTGGTCGTCGCCGGGCACGACGTGGTCACCGAGACCAAGGCGGTGCGCGCGGCGATCGGCGTCACCGGGCAGTTCGCCTCGGTGGACGACCTGCTCACCGGCGAGGAGAACCTGCTGCTGATGGCGGATCTCCTGCACATGCCCAGGCCGCAGGGCAATCGAGTCGCCGGCCGGTTGCTCGACCGGTTCGACCTGGGTGAAGCGGCGAGCAAGCCGGCGGCGTCCTACTCCGGCGGCATGCGCCGCAAGCTGGATCTCGCCATGACGCTGGTCGGCGAGCCGCAGATCATCTTCCTGGACGAGCCCACGACAGGACTCGATCCGCGCAGCCGCCGCACCATGTGGGAGATCATCCGGGAACTGGTCGCCGACGGTACGACCATCTTCCTCACCACCCAGTACCTCGAGGAGGCCGACCAGCTCGCCGACCGCATCGCCGTACTCGATCAGGGACGGCTGGTCGCCGAGGGCACGGCCGACGAGCTCAAGCGCCGGGTTCCCGGCAGCCACGTCCGGCTGCGGTTCACCGACCGGCACGCGCTCGACGTCGCGGCACAGATCCTGCACGCCTCCACCAGGGACGACGAAGAGCTGACCTTGCGGGTGCCCGGCGACGGCGGGGTGCGGTCCCTGCGCGCGCTGCTCGATCGGCTCGACGCGCACGCCATCGACGCCGATGAACTGTCGGTGCACACGCCCGACCTTGACGACGTCTTCCTTGCCCTGACCGGCCACGCGAACAAGAAGGTCAACGCACGATGAACACCATCTCAGACTCCGCGACCATGCTGCGGCGCAACTTCCGCCACACGCTGCGAAACCCCCTGGCACTGTTCAACGGCATCATCATGCCGATCGTTCTGATGTTCCTGATGGTCTACGTGCTCGGCGACGCGTTCAGCGTCGGCGTCAACTATGCCGATTACGCGACGCCGGGGTTGATCCTGACGACCATCTGCTACGGCGTCGGCCCCACCGCGGTCGCGGTGAACTCCGATATGACGACCGGATTCATCAACCGGCTTCGCGTCATGGACGTGTCCCGGGCCGCGGTGCTGAACGCGCACGTGATCGCGACCATGCTACGGAGCCTGGTGGCCATCACCCTCATCATCGGGGTCTCGTTCCTGATGGGATTCCGGCCGTCGGCGAGTTTCTCGCAGTGGCTCGGCGTGATCGGCATCGTCGTGCTGGCGGTGCTGGCGGTGCTGGCGATCGGCTGGCTGACCGTCGCGTTCGGTCTCGCGGCGAAGACGGCGGAAAGCGCGGGCATGGCCGCCGTCCCGCTGATGCTCCTTCCGTTCCTGAGCAGCGCCTTCACACCGGCCGACAAGATGGGGCCCGGTGTGCGGCAGTTCGCCGAGTATCAGCCGTTCACCCCGATCATCGAAACCCTGCGCGGGCTGCTGACCGGCGCGCCGTCGACGGGCTCGGCCGTCACGGCGATCGCCTGGTGCGTCGGCCTGGCGCTGATCGGCTACCTATGGGCGAGCGCGTCGTTCAAGAAGCGAGCGTGATTTCGGCCAGCTCGCGCCAATCCCGGCGCCGACCTTCGCGAGTCGCCTCGGTGAACACGGTTTCACCGAGGCGATTACGCGTGTCCACGGTGATCCTGGAAACCTCCGGCAGCGAGTGATCCGGCGTGCCGCGCACGCCTTCGCTCGCCGCGAGCAGCCGCGCGGCCTGCTCGTACTGTCCCTGGCGCAGCGCGAGATCCGCGATCCCGACCAACACCGCGGCGATCAGCGGTGGATACGCCGTCTTCACGGCGGCGCTGAACGCCTCGCTCCGATAGGCACGCGCCTGCTCGAGGTCCTCAGTGAGGTAGCCATGGAGGTCGCTGGTCCTGGCGTGGGTCAAGTCGGTCAGTTCCTCGTTGCCCGGCATCGCCCGCACGGTGTCCAGGTGCCGGCGTGCCTCGTCCGGCTCGCCGCGCCAGCACGCCAGCTGCGCCTTCACCAGCGCCAGGTCGGCGAGCGCGTCCGGCCAGGTCAACCCGCCCGCGCATCGCTGTGCTTCGGCCATGGCGGACGTGCTGGATCGCTCATCGCCGAGCAGCCAGTAGAGCTGAGCCTGCCGCGCGCGCAGGCTGACCACTTCCTCGTCCACGCCCAGCTCGGTGAGCGCCGTGACCGCCTCTTCGTAGTGCTCACACGCGCGTGCGAACTCGCCGCGCATGCCGAGCCGATCGGCCAGGAAGGTCAGCGCCAGCGAGATCCCCATCCGCTCGCCCAGCGTACGGAACTCGGCGAGGGCGATTTCGGCGTCGCTGTCCACGTCGGTCTCGTCGCCGCCGAGCGTGAGCCGGAAACGGCCACGCGTGAGCCTGGCCTGCGCGCGCACCCAGGGATCATCGTCGACGATCAGCGGATCCAACGCCGGCAGGAACCCCGTCGGCTCCTGCAGTATTCGCTTCCACAGCTCGACGAACCGAAGCATGGGGTGGTGGCCAGACCCGGTGCGCTGGGTGACCCGGTGCGCCTGGAGGATCCACTCCTCCGCCTGATACTGGTCGCGGCCGACCCCGGAGGTCAGGAACATCGTCACGACCGTGTACGCCAGCGCCCGCACCTCATCGGGCACCTCTCCGGGCAGGGAGGCCGCCGCGACGCTCAACTCGGCGCCCTCGGCCCTGTGCCCGCTGAGGAACCAATACCAGCCCGCGGCCCCGACCAGCCGCATCGCCTCCTCGGCCCATCCCCCGGCGATCGCTGCGCGCAGGGCCGCGCTGATGTTGTCGTGCTCGGCCTCGAGCGTGGCCAACCACTTCAGCTGCTCGGCCTGGCGCAGGTGCGGGTCGGCCGTCTCGGCCAGCTCGGTGGCGTAGGCGAGGTGCGCCCGGCGCGCGAGTTCGGTCTCCCCGGCTTCGTCGAGCCGGTGCGCCGCGTACTCCCTGATGGTGCCGAGCATCCGGTAGCGCGGCGTGTCCTCGCCGTCGGCGACCAGTAGCGATTTCTCGATCAACGCGGTCAGCAGGTCGAGCACGTGTTCGCCGGCGAACGTCTCGCCCCCGCACACCCGTTCGGCCGCTTCCAGGCTCGCCCCACCGGAGAACACCGAGAGCCGCCGCAGCACCCCACGTTCTGCCTCGGTGAGCAGGTCCCAGCTCCAGTCCACGACCGCGCGCAGCGTCTTGTGATGGGGCAGCGCCGTACGGCTGCCGCCGGTCAACAGGCGGAAGCGGTCATCGAGCCGGCGTGCCAGCTGGTCGATGGACATGGTGCGCAGCCGGGCCGCGGCCAGTTCGATCGCCAGCGGGATACCGTCGAGCGCCCGGCAGATCCGCACCATGGCCGCCAAGGTATCGGCGTCGGAGCCGATGTCCTTGCGCACCAGCTCCGCGCGGTCCCGCAGCAGCCGTACGGCGGGCGAGGACTCGGCCTCGGACGGGTCGGCACCCTTCGCGGGCAGCGCGAGTGGCTCGACCTGCCACAGCACCTCCCCGGTGATGCCGAGCGGTTCCCTGCTCGTGGCCAGAATCCGCAGCCTGCGGCACTCTCCGAGAAGCCGGTCCGCGAACGCCGCGGCCTCCTCGATCACGTGCTCGCAGTTGTCCAGGATCAGTAAGATCGTGCGCTCCCGGAGCGCGGCGATGAGCCGATCCATCGGTTCCCCACCCCGCGCATCGCCGAGCAACGGCTGGTCACGCAGGCCGATCGCGGTGAGGGCGGCCTGCGCCAGCTCACTGCCCGCGCGTACGGAGGCCAGTTCGACCAGCCACGCCCCATCCGGCAACTCGGTGAGCATCGTCCGCGCGGTCTCCGTGGCCAGCCTGGTCTTGCCGGAGCCACCCGGCCCCGTCAAGGTGACCAGCCGGTAGTTGAGGGACAGGCCACCGACCGCGGCGATGTCAGCGTCCTTGCCGACGAAGCTCGTCAGCTCGGCACGCAGGTTGATCCTGCCACTGTCCGCCCGCTCGCCCAGCTCGCCCCGGAGCAACGCGGTGTGCAGCGCGGAGAGCTCGGCCGATGGATCGGCGCCCAACTCCTCGGCGAGCAGCTCGCGCGTCCGCTGGTAGAGGGTCAACGCCTCGTTCCCACGCCCCGATTCGGCGAGCGCTCGCATCAGGGCCGCCACGAACCCCTCACGCAGCGGATACGTGGCCACCAGCTCGGTCAGCTCGGAGACCAGCTCCGAGCCGCGGCCGAGGCGAATATCTGCTTCCACCCGATCCCCGAGCGCGGCGACGTGGAGCTCGTCCAGCCGCGCGACCGCGGCGTCGAACGCCTCGCTGTCCTGCAGTGCGAGGTCCGCCATGGCCTTACCGCGCCACAGCGCCAGGCCCTCACGCAGCAGATCTGCCCGCGCCGCCGGCTCGGCGGTCCGGGCCTGACCGACCAAGTGCTCGAACCGGCTCACGTCCACGGCATCAGGAGCCACGGCCAGCCGGTAGCCGCCGGAGTCCGCCTCGATCACACCGTCCGGCAACACCCTGCGCAGCCTGGACACCAACGCCTGCAAGGCATTCACTTCGTCCGCGGGCGGCCGTTGCCCCCAGATCCAGTCCACCAGCCTGGCACGCGTGACGATCCGGCCGGGTTCGAGGGCGAGTGCGGCCAGCAATGCGCGCAGTCGAATCCCAGGAACCTCCACCACGGCCCCATCACCGTTCCGGACCTCGAACGGCCCGAGCAATCCGACTCGCACATCAGCCATTGTGCCGAACCGTGGCGAAACCGACGAACCGACGCCGAGCGCAAGCCGCAAACACCGCCGACCTTCATCGGACCGTTATCATCGCGGGCGGGGTGCCGGGCTCGGCGAGCTCGATGATGTTGCCCAGGTTGTCGGTGATGAAGGCGATGCGCTGACCGATCGCGGGCACGTCCATGGGCCCGCCGATCAGCGGCACGTCGCGGTCGCGCAACTGGGACACGGTCGCGTCGAGATCCTCGACGGCGAGGCAGAAATGGTGCAGGCGCTCCGGGTCCATGCTCGTGAGAATGTCGCGGGTCGGCGCCTCGCGGCGGTTCGAGGCGCCCGCGAGCAGCTCGATCTTGACGTCTCCGTTGACGATGAAGACGAACGTCGTGCCGTGGGATTCAAACCGCTGGTCAAGGACGAAACCGAGCTTGCTCGCGTACCACTGGAGGGTGGTGTCGAGATCCTCGGGCGTCACGCTGATGCCGACATGGTCGTGGGAGAAGGTCATGCTCATGTGAACGAGATTGGCTGTCGCCCGAGCCGGTAACCAGAGACGGTCCGGCGGGAGGACAGCTGATACCACCCTTGGAGGCCGCGTCGGAACGGGTGAAAATCCGGGGGCGGGGATCGAGGGTCGATCATGCCATCGTGTGATGAGCGTCGACATCGGGATACCCGAGGTGATCAGGATCAGCACGTAGCCCACGGGACTGTTCGTCAGGCCGAGTGAAATGAGCAGCTTGTACTGCGCGAGGAACATGGCGGGCGCAGGGATGATCATCACGGCGAGGATGACGAACGCGAACACGCCCTTGCCCGCGAAGTCGAGTCGCGCGAGCGCGTACCCGGCGAGGCTGGACACCAGCAGAATGTTCCCTGAGGCTCTGCAGCGATCCGGACAGCATCCACAGCAGGGGGAACAGCGCGATCAGTGCGGCGACGCTCAGCAGTCCGTACAGAGCGCACTTTACGTCTCGCGCACACTTGGCGGCCCGGCCCTCCCGTTCCCGCTCGGTGAGCAGGCATGCTGCACCGGCGGACAAGCCGAGCTGAACCGCGGCAGCCTCCGGGTCGACGGCGCGGCGGTCAGCGGTGTGGCAGTTTCCGCACCGCAGCGCCGGTTTGTCGGTGGGGCGATCTAGTGTCCCGGCCATGACTTCAGCGACGCAGGCGTACACGTACGCCGCGCCCTCCTCCCTTGTCGACGGTCGCCTCGGATTGGCGACCTCCGGCGGACGCGCCCTGTCCGGCCCGGCCGTGGCCCCCCGGTTCTTCAGCGGCGTGGTGACCCAGGCGGCACCCGCCGCAGCGGCCCTGCTCGGCGTCGCCGATGTGGCGCTGGCCCGCTACCACCAGCCGCAGGCGCGGCCCGGCTGGGTGCGCGACCCCGTGGTGACGTGCAACGGAGACCGGCTGCGGTTCGAATCGTTCTCGGCCTGTGGCGGCGTGTACGCCCGGCTTGATCTGCTGAACGACTCGCTCGACGGCGAGGTGTTCGACCGGGGCACCACCAACGTCGACGTGAACGCGCCGCTCCGGGAGTCGCTGGCACGCATCGGCCCGCGTGACCCCTTGCACCTGGGGGTAGGCCTCGACGAGCTGGTCGTGACCACGATGGACGGCGCGGTGGTGGAGAAGAAGGTGCCGCTGCCCGAGCGCTGGTTGCGCGGATTCGCCGAGGTGCAGGTCATCGCCTCGGGCATGGACCAGCGCGGTGAGCTGACCGGCATGGCGGCGGTGCGGTTCTTGCGCGGGCTGCCCAAGAAGGGCACGGTGTGGGTGGCGCAGGCGGGGCGTGAGCTGAAGGTCTCCGCCCGTCAGGTTCCGGGCTCGGTCCAGCTCGCCGGCCCCAACCGGCTCGGCACCCTCCTGCCGCTGCTGCGCTTCGCGAAGTCCCTCCGGGTGTACGGCCCGGCCGACGCCGCCTCCAGCGCCTGGGAGCTGGAGCTTCCGGGCATGCGTTACACGCTCACTCTCTCGCCCGAGCGCTGGCGTGGCTTCTCCGGCGAGGGCGCGGTGCTCGACGACCTGGCCAGCGACGAGGCCGAGAACGACGCCGACGTCGTGGGCATGCTGCTCAACTTCGAGCCCGAGGTCGAGATCGGCCTGCTGGCCGACCGAGCGGGCATCCCCGCCGACCGGGTGCGGGCCGCGCTGACGCAGCTCGGCGTCGCCGGCCGGGTCGGCTACGACCTGTCGGAGGCCGCCCACTTCCACCGTGAGCTGCCCTATGACAAGGACAACGTGAGCCTGCTCAACCCGCGGCTGGCCAAGGCGCGCAAGCTCGTCGACGCGGGTGCCGTGCACCTCGAAGGCGAGCTGGCCACCGTCCACACCTCGGGCGGCACGCGCCGGGTCTCGCTGGCCGACGGCTCCTGCACCTGCGAGTGGTGGTGGGACCATCGCGGTTCCCGTGGGCCGTGCAAACACGTGCTGGCCGCCAGGATCGTCGCCCGCGCCGCCGTGGAGGTCTCCCGATGACCCTCTGGACGGAGATCTGTGACCTGGTCACTCGCCACCAGATCACCCTGCTGGCCGACCGGCTGGTCACGCTCACCGAGGAGGAGCGCGCCGAGCTGGGCGGGCGGTTGCCCGGCCTCGTCAAGGAGCTGCGCCGCGCCCGCACCGAGCAGGTGCGCGCCCAGCATCCCGACGACTTCGAGGAGATGGCCTCCTGGGAGGTCGGCGACCTGCTCGACGAACTGGCCGGCGCGCTGCTGCTGACCGGCGTCGGCGTCATCACCGGCCCGGCGGCCGCCGTGCGGGTCAGAGCCACAGCCACAGGGCGAGGCCCATGGTGACGATGATGATCGACGCGCCGATGAGGACCTTCCCGAAGGCGGACACCGGTTTCAGCCTTCGGGAGGTGGGATCGAATCTCTGGAAGCGCCTGCGATGTGACGTCTTCCGGCCGTTGCCGTCATCCACGGGGCCGGTCATCCGGTCGAGGCCGGCTTTGATGTGGCCGGCGACGGGCCTTCCGGTCAGGCCCAGGCTGCGCACGGTGCCGCCCGCGAGCGTGTGGAGCAGCGTCGAGGCCGTTCCGGGTGCGGCCTCGGCCACGATGGCGAGCAGGAACGTCTGGGGAGGGCGGTCCAGGTCCCCGAGGATCTCCTCTATGTCAGCCGAGGTGAGCTGCCCGCGGTAGCTCACCCAGAGCACACTCTGGTAGTAGATGACGCTCTCCTCGGCGGCGCAGATGGAGCTGATCGCCTCGATGAGGTAGCGGTGCCGGGTCAGCGCGTATTTGACGGCCTCCATGGCCCGCGGATCGGTGGGCACGGCGCGGTGCTCGGCCTCGGCTATGGCGATGTCCAGCACCCTGCGGTTGCGGGACTGGACGGCGACGCGGAGCAACTCGTCCTCCGACATGTCGTCGAGGATCCTGCGCAGGTGCTCGCGGCCCAGCAGGCTCGCGATGAGCAGCTTGCCCGAGGGGGCGCAGGCAGGCAGGATCCGGCGCATCGCGGCGAGCAGCGCGGGCGGAAGATCGGGCTCCTCCCGGAACGGTCCACCCAGGTCGACCAGCATCTCCTCGACGTCGGCCGCATGCATCGCCGACCCGTACAACAGCCGGAGCAGGATCTCAAAGAAATGCCGCATGACGGACGAATCGGCCAGCCTTTCAGGCGGGCGGATGGGGTTCGCTCTGATGAACACCCGGTAGGTCTTACGATCGTGGTCCGCCACACGACCGCGAGCCCGCTGCGCCAGCTGCGCGTTGAGGACGGCGAGCCGCTGCCCGTCGGCGTTCGCGATGCTCTCACGGCATTGGTGCAGCAGCTGCTCGACCGAGGGCAGGGCGGCGGCGGGCTGCTCGGCCTGCGCAGGAAGCCGGGGAGAGGTACGGCCGCGGAGCAGCCTGGACGCGGCGGCGCGGTGGGAGGCGTCGTCGAAGTCGCGTGGTTCGGCCGCGGTCGTGAGCCACCTCATCAGCTCACAAAGGTCATCGCCCTGATAGCCCTCCAGTTCCCGCTTGTAGAACAGTGCCTGGGGCGGGATCGATCCCGCGGGGTCGCCAGCCTCCCAGGGCAGCTCCCAGGCCCCGTGGGTGGGGGGCACCTCGGCGAAGGAGAGGCGGATCCGATGCCGGGACGCACTGTTGGTCCAGGTGGAGACCGCCAGCGTGTGGCGGAACCCGTACGGGAGCAGCGCCGCCACCGCGTCCAGGAAGTCCAGCCGCTGGTCCAGGGTGAGATGGCCGGCCCGTACCATGCAGACGGACTGTCCGGTGAGCAGCAGCGCCGCCGCCCGCCGTGCCGTGCCGTTGACCTGGCCGGCGAGATGACGCTCGTCGTACGCCGCGAGGGAGAGCTGGAACGGCGCGTCGCCGGAGAAGTTCTCCTTCAACAGCGCCTCGTACAGGGCCCGGTACGAGAGCCTGGTCGACTCGGAGGCGACCTCCGCCCAGCGTACGCAGACGTAGTACGTCATCGCGTACGGGCGTTGGAAGCCGTCCTGGGAGTCCGGTTCGGTCTGCAGGGACAGCCCCAGCCAGGGCTCGCCGTCACGGTCGGAGAAGTAGTTGGTCGCCACCCGCGGGAGGGCCTTGGGCTCCATGGTCCCGGAGGTGAACGCCTTGAGCCACATGCCGAACTCCGCGTTGGTGATCGCCCCCGTGCTGCAGTCGATCACGCTGTAGTCGTCCAGGCTCTCCGGTGTCTTGCCGAGGATCGCCCAGTGGGCGGTCAGCCGTCCCATCGTCTGCTCCTCATCGCGCCGGGCCGGAGCATGCGGCCGAGCCAGATCACGGGCTCCATGACGTTCATGGGGCGGATGGCCCCACGGATCGTCAGTCCACCGCTTGCGTTGTCGATGACGTTCAGGAAGTCGTCCGGGTCGAAGCTGCCGAGATCCTCGTCGATGAACAGGCCCACTGACGAGGTCACGAAGTATCTGATGCGGTCCTGGTGGAAGAAGGCCTCGAGCAGGTCGAGGATCATCTCCGTGTTGTGGTCCTGGGCGTCCCGGCACAGCAGCCGGAAGAAGTCGCGGACCCGCTCCTCGGGCACATGGGGGATGCGCAACTCGTCGATGGGATCCCGCTCGGTGAACCCCGCTTCGATCGCGGTTCTCAACACCTTCGGGTCGTCGAACTTGGTGATGCAGACGGCGACGTAATGCGGGAGCTTGCCGTCCTGGTACGCGTCGTCGACGAGCATCCGCCCGGCGACCTCGTGCAGAGCGGCGTCCAGGTGTTTGAAGGCGTCACCTACCCGGGCCTCCCGGTCCGGGTCGAACATGTAGATCAGGCCGCGGCTCTTGACCAGGCTGTCGACCAGGGCCTTTTTGTCGATGTTCGACTCGGACTCCGCGTACAGGTCACCGCGCAGGTCCAAGAAGTCGAGCTTGATCTTCGGAGCCTTCCCCTCACGCGTCTCCCACGGCCACCACCAGCGTCTGCGCGGCGCCCCCGCCGGGCCGATGATCAGCCAGCTGTAGTGGGTGAGGGCCTCGGTCGGGGCCGGGAACGTACGCGTCTGCAGCAGCGTCGTTCGCAACTTCGCCAGCTCCATCCGGGACACCGGGTTCTCCCCGATGAGCCTCCAGCCCGCGTCGGGGGCCTTGTTCAGCGCGATGCTCAGCGCCGCCAGGAAGGCGGTCTTGCCGCTGCCCGAAGCACCCCACATGGCGATGTCAGGCGCGCGATCGCGCTCGGGATCGCCGGGGGCGGAGTCAGTGTCGACCACCGAGGTCCTCATTCTGGGAGTCGGAATTCTGGGAGACGAAGGGAAGGGCGAGCACGGCGGCAGGCGGTGTCACCAGGCCGAGCCGGAGCGCGAGTTCTTCCGCGTTCACCGCGTCCACCTGGAACAGCGCGGCCGAGCCGAGCCGATGCCAGGCAGACGAGGCAGTGGCGGGCGGACTGTCGCAGATGACCGCGCTCCTCAGGTCGTGGCGCTGTTCCATTTCGCGCAGCAGCGCCAGCCAGTCGTACCGCGCAGGGCAGGGGGGCACGCGGTCGAGGCCGGCCCGAGGCGGATGCGGAGGCCGCGCCCCGATGGTGAGCAGCGCCGTCCGCGTGTTGACCGGCTGCGGGAGCAATCGGGCGCTCACCTCCGCGAGCACGTCCTCGAGTTGGGCGGCGTTCGGGTAGGCCGGCGCGGTGGGCTGCAGGGACTCCAGGGCGGTCCGTGCCTGCGCCGCGGACGCGGACCAGACGGCCATGACCGGCCGGGTACGGTCCGCGTGCCGGGTGCCGAACACGTGGGTGCCATATCCCACGACGGACACCTGGAGCTGCCGGGGGTCGAGACGGCGCTCGGCGAGCAGGTCGATGACGTAGCCGGCCCAGTGGCAGCGGGCCTCGAACTCCTTCGCGGTCCCCGCCGTCTCTATGGCGCACACCAGGTGCGCGGGCCGGGGCGCGTAGTGCAGCCGCGACGGCAGCGTGGCCACCACGTCCGCCCACGGCAGGGTGTCCGGCCGGAGGCCGGGGATCCCGGGAAAGCGGACGACGCCGGGCCGCTCCAACACCGCCCGCAGCACATGCCGTCCGGGCGAAAGCGGCGCGTGGTCGACCGACACCAGCTCCGAAGGCTGGAGCGGCCCCGCCCAGGCGGAGATCGCGAGCAACATGCCGCCGGCGTCGGTGCACGTGACGGCCACCTGGGCGTCCTCCCCCGGCTTCGCACCGGGACCGAAGAGCCGTTGTCCCACCAGTTCGAGTCTGCGGTCGTCCGCCCGCTCACGCGCCATGATCAAGTCGTACACCTGGCGCAGCGCCGCGCCGGCGACCAGCTCACGGAGCAGGTCCCCGACCTTGGCCCCGGACACCTCGGCGACCTGGGCCGATGGCCGCCACTGCCGCAGTGCGCGCACGGCGGCCTCCTGCTCCGGCCCGTCGGCGCACCGCACGACCACCACCGGGTCCCCCTCGTCGGCGGAGATCAGATCCTGGGAGACCCGGAGCACCGCGTCGTGGACGTCATCGCCGGCGGCGGCCAAAGTGGACCACTTGGCGGCGGCCCTGCGTGTGTAGTACGTCGTGCCGACCTCATCGACGCGGACCTCGAAGATCCGTGTTCCGGCGGTGTCGATCTCCACGACCGCCAGCCGTTCCCTGAACGAGGCGATCAGATCGGCGAGATCCCCCCGCAACCCACCCTCTGCGAAATGGCTCAAGAATTTCCCCCACCAGTTTCGGACCCTTGCCTGGTACGAATTAATGTCCTTGGTGGAGTAAGTGATAGTAAAGGGGGATAGTCAAGCCTTTGTCCGTTTTCTGGTAGTTTGTAATCCTTCGTGACAGCACCGCATGGCGGGCGGTCAGGCCCTCTTGTTATAAATCATGATTGCCGGTTGTTTATGGTAGTCAGTGGATTACTCACGGGGTAGGGCGTGGAGCGCCCTGGTCCCTTCCTCCCGGAGCCGCGCATGGTCGGTAGATGGTTGATCGTCTTGTCGGGTGCCCGTCCGGACGTGCTGGACAGGTGCAGGGGGGAGCGTGCCAGGTTCCACGGCCTGGGTGGCGCCATCCTGACCACAGCCTGCATCGCCGCCATCTCCATGACATTCGCGTTAGCCTCGGCGCTCAAGGTGTTCCCGCCCCTCGCCGTCCTGATCGGCCTCGTCTGGGGCGTGGCGATTCTGAGCCTGGACCGCTGGCTCGTCACCTCCCTGCCGGCCCGAGGCGGAGGACGCCTGTGGCTCGCCCTGCCCCGGGTGCTGCTCGCGTTGCTGCTGGGGGCCGTCATCTCCACGCCCCTGGTGCTGCAGATCTTCAAACCCGAGATCGATGCCGAGATCGTCGACATCCAACAGGAGAAGGCCGACGCGTTCACCCGCGCACAGCAGGGCGGCGAGACCGGCCGGCGGATAGCCGCTCTGGAGAAGTCCGCGGCGGCTCTGGAAGGCGTGATCGCCTCCCGCGGGGAAAGTGCGCTCGATCCGGCGGCCGACCCCCGGATCCAGGAATTGAGCAAGTCGCGCGAGCGGGCGGTGAAGCAGCGGGACGCGTTCTACCAGGAATGGCAGTGTCAGCTGTACGTCGGGCCGCCCAAATGCGCGAAGAAGGGCTCCGGGCCGCTGGCGAAGGCGGCGGAGGAGGCGTACAAGAGCGCCCGCGATCGGGTGAATGACATCGACCGGCAGATCGAGCAGCGCAGGAAACGGCTCAGCGACACTCAGGAGGCCGGAAAGGCGAGCAGGCTGGCCCAGGCGGAGCAGGACCTGCGCAGCGTACAGACGGAGCTGGACAAACTGACAGAAGGGCAGGCACGGCTCAGATCCGGTTTCGCGGCCGAGATCCAGGGATCCGACGGCCTGCTGCTGCGGCTGGAGGCGCTCAGCAGGGTGTCGCAGAACAATCCGACCCTCACCCTGGCGAGGATCTTGCTGTTCCTGTTCATCCTGCTCATCGAGTGCCTGCCGGTCATCGTCAAGCTGATGCAGCGGCCGGGCAGTTACGACACGATCGTGGCCGCGTTGGAGAAGCGTGAGGTCAATGCGGCCATCGACCAGATCTACGAGGCGGACAGGAGGCCACGGCGCGCCGCCTGGCGGGAGGGCACGACCCGGCCGTACACCGCGGATGAGCCGCGTACCGGAGTCTTCCACGCGACCGATACGCCGTCCCCGCCCTCGCAGGAGCGCCACGAGGGCAGGAGCTTCGAGGACGAGGCGCTCCGCGGCCTCCGAGACAACCGCGCCTCCCGGCCGGCCGGGACGGGCGACGGCCCGCAGGCCGAGTACGCCGGAATGAACGATGATTGGTGAGCACGTCGCGGGCCGGTTCGTCATCGAGGCGCAACTCGGCAGCGGCGGCATGGGGCGGGTCTGGCGCGGCCGGGACAGCAAGCTCGGCCGCGTGGTGGCGCTCAAACAGGTACGCGCGGACGTCGGCCGCCTGCCCGAGCTCAGGGCGCGGGCAGAACGCGAGGCGCGGGCGCTGGCCCGGATCGACCACCCGGGCATCGTCCGCGTCCACGACGTGCTCGACGCCCCGGACGGCCCATGGATCGTGATGGACTACGTGCAGGGCGCCTTGCTCGGCGAGTTGATCGAGCGGGGACCCTTGTCCGAGCCCGCCGTGGTGCGGATCGGTGCCCAGGCGCTCGACGCGCTCGCCGCCGCGCACGCGGTAGGGGTGCTCCACCGCGACGTGAAGCCGGACAACATTCTGATCACCGCTTCTGGTGGGGTCGTCCTGGTGGACTTCGGGATCGCCGCCATCGAGGGTCACGAGCGCATCACCATGCTCGGTCACGTGATCGGCACCCCCGACTTCATCGCCCCCGAGCGGCTGCGAGGCACCCCGGCAGGCGAGGCGGCCGATCTGTGGTCGCTCGGTGCCACGCTCTACACGGCTCTGGAGGGACGTCCGCCGTTCCGCAGGGGCACCGAGGAGGCCACCAGGTTCGCGATCCTCACCTTTCCCCCGGACCCCATGACCCGGGCGGGCAGGCTCAAGCCGACGATCAACCGGCTGTTGACCAAGAGCCCGGCCACCCGGATGACGGCCGTTGAACTGGCGCGCATGCTGGAGCAGGCTGCCGGGCGCTCTCCCGGGGTGGAGCCGCGCCGGACGTCGCAAGGCCCTGTCACGAAACCGCCTGCGCCTCCCCAGGCGAACGGGGCTGGAGGGAACCGCTCCTCCGCAGGGAGCGACGGCCGAGGCGGGAACGGCTCGGGAGCGGGTGGCGGCGTGGCGGCGCAACGAGTGCGTCGGACGCTCGCCGGCGCCGGCGCCGCAGAAAGAGGTTCGATGGTCCTCACGCTGCCCGCGGCCGATGCGGCGGTGCTCCTCGCCGAGCAGGGGCAGCTGTTCTCGACCGCCGCAGTGGAGGAGATGTGCCGCCAGGCGGCGACGTGCGCGAAGATCCTGCAGATGTTGCTCCCGCGCCACGTGGGCCGGCTGCTGGACCAGGTACGCGACCCCAGCCTCGTGGCCGGGGTCGTGCTGGCGATGGACCCCCACCACCGCGGACGCGTGCTCGGTCACATGCACGATCGGCATTCCGCTGCGGCCATCGAGGCGATGGCGGCCGTCGATAGCCGGCAGACCGGCCTCGCCCTCGCCGCGATGCCGGAGGACCCGGCCGGTCAGGCGCTCAGTCGCCTTCCATCCGCCACGATCGCCGGGGTGCTCGTGCATTGCCGGCCTTCCTGCCGCGACCGCCTGCTGCCCCTGCTACCGTCCGCGACCCGCGGCGACGTCGAGCGCAGACTCGCCGCCGAGGGATAGCCGCCTGATTCGTCCTCTCGCTGGTGGCGGTTCTGGTCTGCGTGCGCCGCGTGGATCTGCCAGACGTGAATGAAGGCCGGCAAGCGGCGTTGGTAGACGTCGGTCACCAGGGCGATCAGGATGACGGGACGGGGCCCGTCGAGTCGCGGACGCTGAGGGTCGTCGCCAGTTGGAGGTGCCGGGAGGCGGGCTGGACACCGTCCGCCATGCGCAGGACGGTCTCGACGGCCATCCGGCCCATGCCGACGAGAGGTTGCCGGACGGACGTGAGCCGGGGCGTGGTCCACTCGGTCTGCGGTGTGTCGTCGAACCCCGTGACCGACAGCTCGCTCGGGACGGTGATGTGAAGCTCCTTGGCCGCGGCGAGGACCCCGACGGCGATCTCGTCGTTGCCTGCGATGATCGCGGTCGGCCGCTCGTCGAGCGCGAGGAGGTCATGGCCGTGCCGGAGTCCCGCCTCGACGGAGAACGCCTCGTGGCGGATCATGGCGCGGTCCGGCGTGATGCCGGCCGAGTCAAGCGCGGCCTGGTAGCCGTGGAAGCGTTCGAGTGAGGGGGCAGAGCCCAGGGGGCCGCCGACCCAGGCGATCCTGCGGTGGCCGAGCTTGATGACGTGCTCGGTCGCCGAGCGACCGCCCGCCCAGTTGGTGGAGCCGATGCTGACGAGACGTGATTCGGACGTATCGATGGGGTCGATCGTCACGACGGGCACCTCGAGATTCTCCGCGGCGAGGAGCATCGGGTCGGGCACGGCGACGGCGAGCGCGATGATGCCGACGACACCGGCGGCCTTCTGCTCCTCCATCCAGGCGCGCGCCGCCGTACGGCTCGTGCTGATCGGCTCGTCGGGCGGCAGGCGAAGGAGGAGCTCGGCCTGCGCCGAGGTCGCGGCCGCGAGGATGCCCTGGAGCACCGTTCCGGCGTAACGGGACTCCACGATGTCGAGCACGGTGACGAGGGTGCGCTCTCGCGGATGCTGGTGTCGCGCCGCCGTCGGCTTGTAGCCGATCTCGGCCATGGCTCCGAGCACCAGGTCGCGTGTCTTCGCCCCTACATCGCCGCGCCCGTTGAGAACCTTCGAGGCGGTCGCCGGCGAGACGCCGGCCAGTCGGGCGACATCCGCCAAGGTGGCTCGCTCGGAACGACCTCGCCGTCGCATCAGGGCTCCCTTCAGGCTTCGAAATTATTTCGAAACCTACCACGAACCCTTCTGGCCGGGCTGCCACCCGTTGACACAGGACAGGCGCGACACTTAATGTCCTCGAGATCGCCGAACAAGTTGCGAAATATTTTCGGGACCGGTTCAGGAGGAGAGGAGAGGCCATGCGGCTGCCCATTCCCCTCCCCCGTGAACGATTTCGTGAAGAGAAGTGAGGCCATGAAGAGCAACCCCCGGTTCCTGATCAACGGCGAGCTGCCTGACGAGAGCGCGCTCCCGCACGTCTGGAGCAGGTGTATCGGCGCCGGGCGGGCGAACGAGGCGCTGCGCGCGGACTGGCGACAGCAGTTCGCCGAGGTCGTCGCCGCGGCGGGAATCGAGTACATCCGCTTTCACGGCGTCTTCCACGACGACATGTTCGTCTACCGGGAGAGTTACGGCGGCGGTTTCGGCCCGGACGCGCCCCTCCCCTCGCCCGTGTACACCTTCAGCTACGTCGACAAGGTCTTCGACTTCCTCCTGGACTGCGGCGTCCGGCCCTTCGTCGAGCTGGGCTTCATGCCGCGCGAGCTGGCGACGCAGACCGAGACCGTGTTCTGGTGGGGCGCTCACTGCAGCCCGCCCAAGGACATGGCGCGCTGGGTCGAGCTGGTCACGAGGTCGGTCGAGCACTGGATCGACCGGTACGGCCTCACCGAGGTGCGGGAGTGGCGCTTCGAGGTGTGGAACGAGCCGAACTTGGTCCCGCACTTCTGGACCGGCACGAAGACCGAGTACTTCGAGCTCTACGAGCAGACCGTGCGGGCGATCAAGAAGATCGATCCGGCTTTGAAGGTGGGCGGGCCCTCGACGAGCGTCTTCGTGCCCGACGACCGCTACAAGGGCGAGAGCGAGGATCGCTCCGCGGCGCTCGAGACGGCCGGCGCGGCCGACGTGGACGCGCTCGACTGGCGCCCGGTCTGGATCGAGGACTTCATTACCTGGTGCGCGGAGCGCGAGCTCCCGATCGACTTCATCTCGACCCACCTGTACCCCGCCGACTTCGCGTACGGCGCCGACGGCGAGGCCGTGCACATCACCCGGTACGCCGATGCCACATTCGACGACCTGACCCTGCTGCGCAAGCTCGTGCAGAACAGCGCGTATCCCGAGGCGGAGATCCACATCAGCGAGTGGTCGACGTCGCCGTCGGCCCGCGACTTCATCCACGACACGCTGCTCGCGGCGACCTACATCACGCGGGCGTACCTGAAATGCGCGACCCTCGCCGACTCCATCGCCTACTGGACCTTCACGGACGTGTTCGAGGAGGGAGGCGCCGGCATCGGACCGTTTCACGGCGGATTCGGCCTCGTGAACGAGGCGGGCATTCACAAGCCCACCTTCCACGCGTTCACCATGCTGGAACGGCTCGGCGACCGGCTGCTCCTCGCAACGTCCGACGGGGTCGTGACCCGTGACAGCCGGACGTCGGCCGTGTCGGCGGTGTTCTTCAACTATCCCGAGGACATGGCCATGAGGGGTCTCAGCTCGCAGAACGCGTACCCGGCGACACGCACGCTGGCCGAGATGGGGCCGAGCCGCAGGATCCACCACTCGATCGGCGGCCTGGAGCCTGGCACGACGTTCCTCGTCGAGGTCCTGGACTGGGAGCACGGGAACGTCGCCGAGGCCTGGTATCAGCTCGGGTCCCCTCTCAACCCGTCCCCGGCCGAGAGCGAGTACCTGAGCAAAGTCGCCGACTCGCTCGTCAGATTCACACTGACCGTGCCCGACAACGGTGTGCTGAACCTCGATGTCGAACTGACGCCCTGGGCGGTGATGTCGTTGAGTCAGTCGGCATGACCGCGCCACGGCCTTCAGGGGTGCAGGGCGCGCGCACGCCCACTCCCCCGACCGGCGCCTGCCAGGTAACCTACACACCCAGCACCTGGAACAACGGGTTCACCGCCGCCAACACCGGCACGGCCGCCGTCAACGGCTGGACGCTGACCTGGGCCTGGCCGGGCAACCAGCAGATCACCAACGCCTGGAACGCCACCGTCACCCAGCAAGGCGCCCAGGTGACCGCGCGCAACGCCCCTACAACGCCACCGTCGCCGCCGGAGCCGCCGTCACCTTCGGCTTCCAGGCCACCTACAGCGGCACGAACACGGCACCCGCGCAGTTCGCCCTCAACGGCACAGCCTGCTCCCCCGCCGCCTAAATGCCGCTGGAACCCCACACCCGGACCGTGGCCTTCACCGACGTGGTCCAGTCATGGCCGCCCGCCTTGCCGGTCAGGACCGCGGTACCCATGGGCTCGTCCGCGCCCGGGGTGACCGTGAACTCGGCAGTGCGTTCCGAGCCGGGGCTCAGGGGCCCCAGCACGACCTGGGCGGGCGTGACGCTCCACCCGTCCGGAGCCTCGACGGACACCGTGGACGAAGGGGCCAGCGGCATCTCGATCGCCCGGACGGTGACGGTGACCTTGGCCTCCTGACCCGGGATCACCTCGGCCGGTGCGCCGAGCCGGACCTTCTGCAAGCTGTACGCGCGATAGGTGTGGCCGGCCTTCCCGGTGAGCGCGATCAGGTCGGGGCCGACCTTCCTGGTGCGAGCCTGGCCGCCGCTGATGGCGTCGACCACCTTGAAGCGCCCGGTGAACATCTCGGCGCGTACTCTCACGGTGCCGTCGCGATCGGGCGTGACCAGGAACTCGTCGGCCTGCCCTTCGCTCCATGCCGCGCCGACGGTGTGACCGCCACGACCCCGAAGGCCCTTCACCCGTCCCTTCGGCCAGGCCGCCGGCAGCGCCGGCAGCAGGTGCAGCTCACTGTTGTGGCTGTGCAGCAGCATCTCGGCGATGCCGGACGTGGCGCCGAAGTTGCCGTCGATCTGGAACGGAGGGTGCAGGTCGAACATGTTCGGCGCGAGCCTGGCCGGTGTGACGAGGGCGCGGACCAGGTCGTGCGCCCGCGTACCCTCCTCCAGCCTGGCCCAGTAGTTGATCTTCCAGGCCAGCGACCAGCCCGTCCCGTCGTCGCCGCGCAACTCCAGCGTCCGGCGCGCGGCCTCGAACAGCTCGGGTGTGTCGCGCTTGGTGATCTGATGGCTGGGATGCAGGCCGTACAGGTGTGAGACGTGCCGGTGGTTGCGCTCGGTCTCCACCCAGTCGTAGAGCCATTCCTGGATGTTGCCGCGGGAGCCGATCTTCATCGGCGCCAGCCGCTCGCGGGCGGTCTCGACCTTGGCCCGGAAGTCCGCGTCCACGCCGAGCACCTTGCCGGCCTCGGCGCAGCCGTCGAACAGGTCACGCAGGATCTGCATGTCCATGGTGGGGCCGGCGGCCACGCTGGCATTCGGGTGGTGGCTGAGCTCGGGTGAGTTGGACGGGTTCGTGACCAGCCAGCCGAGTGACGGCTCCGGTATCAGGGTGTCGAGGAAGAACTGGGCGGCGCCCTTCATGGCCGGGTAGTTCGCGCGCAGGAAGCCGGCGTCGCCGGTGAACAGGTAGTGATCCCAGATCAAGCCGGCCAGCCAGGCGCCGCCGGTCTGCCACATGCCCCAGAACGCGGCGTCGACGACCGAGGTGGCCCGCCATGCGTCGGTGTTGTGATGGGTGACCCAGCCGCCCGCCCCGTACTGTGCCTCGGCGGTGCGGGCGCCGGTCACGGTGAGGTCCTTGATCATGTCGAACACCGGCGCGTAACACTCGGACAGGTTCGTCGAGTCGGCGGGCCAGTAGTTCATCGGGAGGTTGGCGTTGATGGTGTACTTCGAGTCCCACGGCGGGCGCATCTGGTCGTTCCAGATGCCCTGCAGGTTGGCCGGCTGGGTGCCGGGCCGTGAGGAGGAGATCAGCAGGTATCGGCCGAACTGGAACAGCAGCGCGGCGAACTGCGGGTCGTCGGTGTCCGCATGCTGCGCGATGCGGACGTCGGTCGGCTGGTCGGCCGCCGCGGTGCGGCCGAGGTCGAGCGTCGTGCGCCCGAACAGGCGCTGGTAGTCGGCCACATGCCGGCCGCGCAGCTTGTCGTAGGGCCGCTTGAGGGCGGCGTCGAGGTGCTTCCTCGCGATGCCCTGGTAGTCGCCGCCGACATCCTGGTAGTTCACGTAGCTGGAGCCGATGGAGATCAGCAGTGTCACACTGTCGGCGGCGGACACCTGCAGAGTGCCGCCGGAGCTGGTGACGCTGCCGCCTTCGGCGACGGCCCGGGCCAGTGCCAGGAACCGGACCGAGCCGGTCACCCCTTCCATGTCGCCCGAGACGCCGTCGAGTGCCACGGTGGTCGCGTCCGGGCTGGAGCGGGTCGTCCGCTGCGGGCTGTCGAACGTCGCCGAGAACGTGAGGGAGCCGGGCCGGTCGGCGGTCAGGCGGATGGCGATCACCTGGTCCGGCGCGCTCGCGAACACCTCGCGCCGGTACCGCACGCCGTTCAGGACGTAGGTCACGGACGTCGTGGCGGTGGTGAGATCCAGCTGGCGGTTGTACTCCGACGCCCCGGCGGCGCTGCCGAAGCCGAGCTGGAGATTGCCGACGGGCTGGTAGGCCAGCTGGCCTGCGGGCTTGCCGAGCATCGTCTGGTTGATCAGGTCCTGGGCCTGGATCCACTGGTTCTCGAAGACCAGCCGCCGGATCTCCGGCAGCGCCTGCGCGCCCTTCGGGTTGCTCTGGTCGTACGGTCCGCCGGCCCAGACGGTGTCCTCGTTGAGCTGCAGGCGCTCGGTGTCGACGTTGCCGAACACCATGGCGCCCAGACGGCCGTTGCCGATCGGCAGCGCGCGGAGCCAGTCGGTGCCGGCGGCTTCGTCGTACCAGAGGGCCAGGTCGTTGGCGGCGCGCACCTCTGGGGGCGGTGCCGAGGCGGCCCGGGCGACCGCCGTCCATTGCACCGGCAGCAGGAGCGCACCGGCTCCGGCTGTACCGAGCTTCATCAGCTGCCTTCGCGTCGGGTGGTTTCCGGGCATGGCTGTTCCCATCGTGAGGGGTGCTGGGACGGGCTATTCCTGGACCTTGCCGCCGGTCAGGCGGGACAGGACGAGGGCGACGATGATGATCGCGCCGTTGAGTGCCTGGATCCACTGGGCGGGCACGCCGGCCAGGGTGAGGACGTTCTGGATCATGTAGAGGAGGAGGATGCCGGTGAACGCGCCGAACATCGTGCCCTTGCCGCCGTTGAGGCCGACACCACCGATCACGGCCGCGGCGAACACGGTGAAGATGGCGCCGTCGCCCTGCGCGGCCGCCACGGAGGCGAGGTGCCCCGACATCAGCAGGCCGCCGAGCGCGGCCAGCACACTGGCGCCCACCAGGGCGGTCCACAACACCCGGTCGGTACGGATGCCGGCCGCCTTGGCCGCGTCCACGTTGCCGCCGATGGCGTACAGGGCGCGGCCGTACTTGGTGAAGCCCAGCAGCACGATTCCGGCGGCGAACAGCAGCAGGCAGAGCCAGATCGAGGCGGGCACGCCGAGCCACAGGGCCGAGCCGAGATAGAGCATCGACGCCGGCAGGTTGAAGAAGGTCTGGCCGCCGGAGATGCCGGTGAGCAGGCCGCGCAGCACGATGAGCATGCCGAGGGTGACGATGAAGCCGTTGAGCCCGAACCGTACGATCAGCAGCGCGTTGATCGCGCCGATGAGCACGCCGACGGCCAGGGTGACGGGGATCGACCAGAAGCCCGGCAGCAGGCCGAGCCCGGCGCCCGAACCGGCGGCCACGGTCAGCCACGCCGCCACGCCCGGCGCGAGACCGAACGTCGACTCCAGTGACAGGTCCATCTTTCCGGCGACCAGCACGATGGTCTGGGCCAGGACCAGCAGTGAGATCTCCGACATGGTCTGCAGGATGTTGATCAGGTTGTCGCCCTGCAGGAAGATCGGGTTGACGATCTGGCCGACGACGGCGATCGCGATGATCGCGGGAATCAGGGCGAAGTCGCGCAGCCGGGCCAGTCGTACCCGTGGCCGGTCCCGCTCGGGGGCGGCGTTCTCGGTGGCGGGCGTGAGAGTTTTCTCAGGCATCGAGCCGGACTCCTTCCATGGCCGCCACCACGTCGTGGTCGTGCCACCCGGCGGCCATCTCGGCGACGACACGGCCCTGGAACATCACCAGCAGCCGGTCGCACAGCCGCAGGTCGTCGAGTTCGTCGGAGGCGATCAGCACGCCGGTTCCTCTGGCGGCCGTTTCCTCCACCTTGCCGAGCAAGAACTCCTTGGACTTGACGTCCACCCCGGCGGTGGGGGTGATCAGCACGAGCAGCCGGGGATCGGAGGCCAGCGCCCTGGCCATGACGACCTTCTGCTGGTTGCCGCCGGACAGGCCCATCACGGGCAGGCCGGGACCGGGGGTCTTGATCGCCAGGTTGGCGATCAGGGTCCTGGCCAGCCGGTCGCGCCGCCGGCCGCTGATCAGGCCGGCCTCGCCGAGCTGGTCGGGGACGGTCATGGTGGCGTTGTCGGCGATCGACATCATCGGGACAAACCCCTGGTGGTGCCGGTCGCGGGGGACGAAGCCGACACCTGCGGCGAGCGCGTCGGGCACGCTGCCGGGACGGGGAGCGCGCCCGGCGACCTCGATCGCGCCCGAATCGGCCGCGCGCAACCCGACGACGGTCTCGGCCAGCTCGGTCCTGCCGCTGCCGGCCGCGCCGGCCAGGCCGACGATCTCGCCGGACCGGATCCGGAAGTCGATCTCCCGGTAGGCGTCGCCGTACGTCAGGCCGCGCACGCCGAGCACCACACCGGCGCCGCCGGGCACGGCCGTCCGGGAGGACGCCTCTACCAGGCCGGCGGCCTCTCCCGCCATCGCCGCCACCAGCTCCGCGTGCGGCAGATCGGCCACCGTGGTGGTCAGGATGTGCCGGGCGTCGCGGAAGACCGTGACCGTGTCGCAGATCTCGTAGATCTCCTGCAGGTGGTGGCTGATGAACAGGAAGGTCACTCCCTGTTCCTGCAGGGTGCGGATACGGGTGAACAGCCGGGCGATGGCGGCCGCGTCGAGCTGGGCGGTCGGCTCGTCGAGGATGATGAACCGGGCGCCGAACGACAGCGCACGGGCGATCTCCACGAACTGCCGCTGCTCGACGTCCAGTTCGCCGGCCGGCAGGCGCACGTCGACGTCCACCGACCAGGTGGCGAGCAACTCGGCCGCCTTGCGCCGCAGGGCGGCCCAGCGGACCAGCCCGAGCCGGTTCAGGTCGTGGCGGTGCAGGTAGAGGTTCTCCGCCACGGTCAGCTCGGGGATGATCGTGGACTTCTGGTAGACGCAGGCCACCCGTTGCCGCCAGGCATCACGGTCGGCCAGGCGCGGGGCAGGCTCGCCGCCGAAGCGCACCTCGCCCTCGTCGGGCGCCTGGAGCCCGGTGAGGATCGATACCAGGGTGGACTTCCCGGCTCCGTTGCGGCCGACGAGCGCGTGGGTCTGGCCGGGCATGATGCGGATTCCGGCGCGGTCCAGCGCGACGGTCTCCCCGTATCTCTTGGTGACACCCACCGCCTCGACGACAGGCGTGGCCGCCTGGTCACCCGCCAAGGTTGTTGCCCCACAGAGAGGAGTCGGCCGGCTTGACGCTCGCCACGCCTGCGTAGGTGCCGCCGTCGGCGGTGACCAGGGGCGCGGAGAGCTGGTCCTCCAGCAGGCCGGGGCGTACCTGGATGATGGTGCTGTCGTGGTCGGTCGGGCCGGGCTGGAACGTCTTGCCGTCGATGGCGGCCTTGGTGTACTGCAACGCGTACTTGGCGTATTGGTCGGCCGGCTGGGAGACGGTGGCGTCGATGTTGCCGGCGGCGATCTCCTTGAGCTCCTGAGGGATGCCGTCGTTGGAGATGACGAAGACGTGCTTGGGATCGTCCGGCGGAACCAGGAGGCCGCGCTGCTGGAGCACCTGGAGGGTGCCCGACAGGGCGAAGCTCGACTGCATGTAGACGCCCTTGATGTCGGGATTGGCGGTGAGCTGGGTCTGGAGCTTCTGCGAGGCGACCGCGCCGTCCCAGTTGGTGGCCTCGCCGAACACCGTGATGCCGGGGTAGCTCGCCTTCATGCAGGCGTTGAACGCCTCGGTGCGGTCGCGGCCGTTGATGGAGGCCAGGTCGCCCTGGAGCATCACGACCTTGCCCTTGCCGGACAGCTTCTCGCCGAGGAACTTGCACGCCTTCTCGCCGTACGCCCGGTTGTCGGCGCGTACCACCATGAAGGCGTCGCCCTGCTCGGGACGGGTGTCGACCATGACGACGGGGATCTTCTTGGTGTTGAGCTGCTGGAGGGTGGGGGCCACGGCGGCGGTGTCCTGCGGCGCCAGCACGACGCCCTTGACGCCCTGGCTGATGAAGCTCTGCACGTTGGCGGTGAGCTTGGAGATGTCGTTCTGCGAGTTGGAGGTCTTCAGCTCCAGGCCGTTCTCGGCACCGAACTGGGGGACGTACTTGATGAAGGAGTTCCAGAAGTCGGTGTCGGAGCGGGGATAGTCCACCCCGACGACCGGCTTGCCGCCTCCTGAGGCGGCCGTGCCGTCGCCTCCGCCGCCCCCGCAGGCGGTGGCCAGGCCGGCCGACAGAGCGACGGCCGTCCCTAAGGCGAGTCCTCTTCTCATGGGTGTTCCTTCCCTGTGCTGGGTGGGGGCTGGGGAGCGGGGCGCGTGGGCGTCCTCCATGGGATGTTTCGGGGAGGTGAAGCAGCCTTCACCACACCGACATGGGATGTCTTTGTAATCCTCACGAGGGCGGTGTGTCTAGACCTCCAGGGAAATACCTGTGATATCGCGGAAACCTCCCCCGGCAGCACACACTGCGATGAGTAGACAACCCATGTCTGCTCATCCATAAGTCCAAATCTTCCTCGGACATAGGATGTCTGTTATGTTTCCCAGCGTGACCCGCGTGTCGATCGAGCGACTCTGTGCCTGGAGGCCGCCCGCATGTCCCTGACCGACGAGGCGATCTCCCGCATCCGGGCCCTCATCCAGTCGGGCGAGCTGCCACCGGGAGCGCGCCTACCGCCGGAGCACCAGCTCGCCGCCCAGCTCGGCGTCTCCCGCAACCCGCTGCGCGAGGCGGTCAAGGCGCTGGTCGTGGCCCGGGTCCTTGACGTACGGCGGGGCGACGGCACCTTCGTGACCAGCCTGGAGCCGCGGCTGTTGCTGGAAGGGCTGGGACTGGCCGTCGAGCTGCTGCGCGACGACACCCTGCTGGAGATCGTCCAGGTACGGCGGATGCTCGAGCCCGCGGCGACCGCCCTCGCCGCGTCCCGGATCTCCGCCGAGCAACTCGACGAGATCGGCGAGCACCTGAACGCGATGCGCGCCGCCTGCGATGACGTGGAGAAGCTGAACCACCACGACGCCGCCTTCCACCGCGCCGTCGTGCGGGCGACCGGCAACGAAACGTTGTCCACCCTGCTCGACGGAATCTCCGGCCGCACGCTGCGGATGCGGGTGTGGCGCGGCACGGTGGAGGCCGGCAGCTCGCACAAGACCGTCGCCGAGCACGAGGCGATCTACCACGCCCTGGCCGCCGGCGACGCGACGCTCGCCCAGGCCGCGGCGCTCGTGCACATCGGCACGACCGAGACCTGGCTGCGCTCGGTGTTGGGAGACGTCGAGGACGCCCGGTGGTCACCCCCGTCCACCACGCTGCCGCTCACAACCAGGCGGGCGCCGTAGAGCCCGGCGGGCGCGCTAACGTTGCAGGCGCACGGGGGCGCTGGGTGCGTTGCGCCGGACGAGCCAGGCCTCGGTGATGTGCGTGAACATCGCTTCGCTGGCGCCATCGGGGTCATGGGCGGCGATGCGTTCATAGATGCGGCGATGGCCCTGGTTGGACGCCACGCACAGGACGCGTTCCGGCTTGCCCATGTATCGGGCGGTGTTGATCACCTGGCTCTCCAGCGCTCGCACCACGCCCCGGGCGATGCGGTTGCCGGACGCCAGCATGATCGTGTCGTGGAAGGCGCGGTCGTGATCGGCGTAGGTGACATGGTCGTCCACGAGCTCGTCCATCCGGTCCACCAGAGCACGCAGCCGCTCGATGCTCTCCTCGTCCGCCACCCGGGCGGCGAGGTAGGCCATGTCGGACTCGAGCAGGCGGCGGGTGACGACGAGGTCGTCGAGGATCCCCAGACTCTCGTCCATGTCGATGGTCGCCGCCAGAACGAGCTCGTCGAGCATGTCCCACATCGTGGGCGGGTTCACCATGGTGCCCGCGCCCTGGCGAACCTGGACGAGCCCCTTCTCCTGGAGGATCTTCACGGCCTCACGGACGACGGTCCGGCTCACCGAGAAGGTCTCGCACAGCACGGGTTCTGGGGGAAGGGGCGTGCCGGGCGGGTGCACGCCGCGGACGATGCGCTCCACGAGTTCCGCTGTCACCGCCTTGCCCAGGCTGGCCGGTCGTCGGACCCATGCGGGCGGCGGCACGGGGACGCTGCCGGGCGATTCCTGCGATGCCGTCATATCTTCCTCCGGTGACCTGCTAGGCCAGCGCCACCGCGGCAGTATATGTCATCCGTATTGACAGCATACGTCATACGAATTACGTTTCCGGGCAGACGGCCGAGGACACCGGCCGCGTTCTGGAGAGTGATCAGCCATGAGGCAGCGAACACTATGGTCGGTCGTCCTCGTCATGGGACTGGCCGTGACCGGCTGCGGAAGCGCCGCACCGACGCAGTCCTCCCCTGGGGAGTCCAAGGGCAGGATCGTGGTCTGGGACTGGAAATCCGGCGAACCGGCCGTGGCCTCCTACGTCGAGAAGGCCAAGGCCGACTTCGCCAAGAAACATCCGGATGTCACCGTCGAGTTCGTGGCCCAGCCGTTCGATCAGTACTACACGCTCTTGGGCGCGGCCACCCAGTCGGGAAAGGGCCCCGACGTCATGCTCTTCAACGGCGGCGGCCAGCTCCGCGACCGGGTGGACACGCTCCTGCCGCTGGACCAGTACGTTGCCGAGGACAAGCAGCGGCTGGCGGGCTGGGACGCCTTCAGCAAGGACGGCAAGATCTACGCCGCCCCGGTGACGCTGCAAGGCCACCCGATCTACTACAACAAGACGATCTATCAGAAGGCGGGCCTGGATCCGGCGAACCCGCCGAAGATGTGGAACGAGTTCGTCAGTGGCTGCGCCGCCATCAAGAAGACGGCCGGCGCCAGGTGCTTCGCCCTCGGCAACAAGGAAGGCTTCGGGATCCAGTTCTTCATGTCGGGACTCGGGCCGGGCATCCTGACGCCCAAGGAGTACGACGACTGGATCTCCGGGAAACGCGACTGGACCTCTCCCCACGTGAAGGAGATCTTCGCCCTGTGGAAGAAGGTCAACGACGACGGCCTGAACAACGACGGGGCCAACTCCACCGCGCTGTTCAACGACGCCTTCGCCGTCTTCAACACCGGTAAGTCCGCCCACATCATCGGGCTGATGTCGGATATCGGGCACTGGAAGGACTTCGGCGAATTCCTGGGCGCCGACCAGGTCGGCGTCATGACCGCCCCCGTGGTCACCGAGGGAGCCACGCCCGTGCTCCCCTACGACGGCGGCATCGGTTACGGGGTCGCCAAATCGACCAAGAATCCTCAGCTGGCCGCCGACCTGGTGCGATCGCTGACCTCGACCGGCGCGCTGACCGCCTTCTACACCGGCGCCGGCGCGATCACCTCAGACACCACGATTGACGTGTCGCAGGGCGCTCCCGCCGTGGCCGCGATCGTGCCCCAGATCAAGGGCGGCAAGCCCGCACTGCACGTCGCGCTGTCCAGCAAGACCCTGGACCTGATGGGCCGGCTGTCCCAGCAGCTCCTGAGCGGGTCGGCGAGCGTGGATGACGTGGTGAAGCAAATGGCCGCTTCGGACAAGGCGAGTTGATCGTGCCGCTCGGGGGTTCGTCACCGATGGTCCGCTCGGCGCAGGCGGAGCGGACCACCGGGGCAAAGTTCGAGCGGCCAGGACGCCACGGCGGCACCGGAAGGACCCCCCGTGGGGCGCGGGCCGAGCGTCTTGCGCCCTTCGTCCTGGTGGCTCCGGCCGTACTGATCATCGTGGCGCTGCGGTTGTGGCCGCTGCTGCTGGGCGTCAACTTCTCCTTCACCGGCGACGGCGAGCGCAACGGGACCTTCGTCGGCTTCGACAACTACGCGGAACTGCTGAACGATCCGTTGTTCCGCACCGCGCTGGGCAATGTCGGCTTGCTGGTGATCCTGCTTCCCGTCGCGGTGGCGATCCCCGGCCTGCTGGCGACGTTCATCTACCTGCGGGTGCCCGGGCATCGGCTCTTCCGCGGCGTCTACTTCTTCCCGGCCGTGCTCTCACCGGTGATCGTCGGTGCGATCTTCAATCTGATGCTCGGCTTCGACGGCCCGCTGAACGCCGCCCTGTCACACATCGGCCTCGGCCCCGTCGACTGGCTCGGCGACCCGGACATCGCCATGTTCACGGTCGTCGGCGTGCACATCTGGGCGACGTTCGGGATGGCCCTGGTGGTGTTCCTCGCCGGATTCTCCACGCTGGACGCCGCACTCCTGGACGCCGCCCGGATGGACGGCGCGTCACTGCCCCAGATCATCTGGCATGTCATCGTCCCGGGCCTGTCCCGCACCATCCAGTTCGTCTTCGTGACCACCATGATCGGAATGCTGACGTCCATGTTCGGCCTGCTGTACGTCATGACCAGCGGCGGCCCTGAAGGTTCGACGTACCTGCCGGAGTTCTACGTCTGGATCCAGCAGGGACGGATGAACCGCCCGGCACTCGCCTCGGCCGCATCGACGGTGCTGTTCCTCATCATGCTCGTGGTCGGAATCCTGCAGGTGATCGTGCTCCGCCGCGCAGGGAGGGAAGACTGATGCCCGGCAAGAGCTTGGGCAGGTGGGTGGCCGCCGTCCCGATGGCACTCCTCGCGATGGCGACCGTCTATCCCCTCCTGTTCACCACCAACGCCGCGATGAAGACCCGGCGGGAGTACATCCTCGACCGCTTCTCCCCTACGAGCTCGCTGCACCTGGAGAACGTCGCCGCGGCGTGGAACAGCGTCGGCATGGCGCGCTACTTCGCCAACTCGCTCATCGTGGTGACGGTAGCGGTGATCCTGCTGCTGCTCTTCGGGTCGATGGCCGGCTTCGCACTGGCTCAGTTGCGCTTCCGCGGCTCCTCGGCGCTGTTCCTCGGCTGCCTCGCGGCGTTGTTCGTCCCGTTCCAGGTGATCATGGTGCCGATGGCCCGGGTCATGGCGGACAGTGGCCTCATCGACACCTATCCCGGGCTGATCCTGGCCTACGTCGCGCAGTTCCTCCCCTTCACCATCTTCCTGATGACCAGCCACTACAGGACCATCCCGGTGGAGATCATCCACGCGGCAAGGATCGACGGGAACTCCACCTACGGAGTCTACCGGCGGATCATGATTCCGCTCGGCGCTCCGGCCCTGTTGTCGGTCGGCATCCTCGATGCCCTGTTCTGCTGGAACGACGTGCTCATCTCCCTGCTGATGATGCCCTCGCCAGAGCATCGCACCCTCATGGTCGGGGTCACCTCGCTGCGCGGGCAGTACTCGGACAACATCCCCCAGTTCGCCTCAGGAGTGCTGATCGCCGCGATCCCCGTCCTGTTGCTCTATCTCTTCCTTCAGCGTCAGATCGCCGACGGTGTCACCGCCGGCTCCACGAAGGGCTGACATGCGCATTTCGGGGTATCGCACATTGACAACGGTGCATGAATGGGGCCGCTCCGTCGGTGACGCCAACGGCGTCTACGCCGACGGGAACGTACCCGTGCCGATCATCATGGTGGACACCGACGAGGGGTTCACCGGCGTCGGCCTCGGGCCGCACGCACACCTCGACACCATCTTCGCCGCCATCGAAGGCGAGGATCCGCGCGGCGTGACGGCGCTCTACGACCGCATGCTGCGACAGACCTTCAAGGCCGGCCACGCGGGCGCCGTGTTCGGCACGATCGGCGCGCTCGACACCGCTCTGTGGGACATCAAGGCGCAGGCCGCCGGCGAACCGCTCTGGCGCCTGCTGGGCGGTCGCGACCGGCGGGTCCCCGCCTACGCCTCCGGCCTGGACATCGACCTGACAGATGAGGAACTCGTCTCCCTCTACCAGGTCTACGCCCGGCACGGGCTGCGGGCGGCCAAGCTCAAGGGCGGCCTCGACATCGACCGCGACCGGCACCGCCTGACACTGGTACGAGACGTCCTGACCGAGGCCGGGCACGGATCGCGACCGGGCCTGATGCTCGACGTGAACGAGGCCTGGGCCCGCAAGCAGGCGGTCCGGCACGTCCACGAGCTCGAACGCACCCTGGATCTCACGTGGATCGAAGAGCCGGTCCGGCGGTGGGACGCCGAAGGCCTGGCCGTCGTCGGCCGCGGGATCCGGGCCTCGGTCGCCACGGGCGAGAATCTCACCGGGCTCGAGCAGTATCGACCGCTGCTGGCCGCGGGAGCCGCCGACATCGTCCAGACGGCCGCCGTCTGGGGGATCACCCATTTCCTGCGCGTATCCGCGCTGGCACACGCCCATGACCTGCCGGTCAGTCCGATCGGCACCACCCCGATCGCCCTGCTGCACGCCGCGACGTCGGTACCGAACCACCTGATCAGCGAGCTGCAGGACCTGCGGCCACCTCTCGGGGTGTCTCTAGACCTGACCGTCGAGGACGGCGCGTTCATCCTCGGAGACTCCGCCGGCCTGGGCATATCGATCGACGAGGACGCGGTCACCTCGCTCGCCTGCCGCCCGGCCGTCGCGATGGCGGCCGCCGGCACCCCCAACGTCCGGCCCGAGCACGCCGGACGGCGACTGCTGGCGGTGGCCGATCAGGGCGCCGCATCGCAGCGCCTGCTCACCCCCTAGTCGTAGACCCTCACGACCGGACGGCGAGGTGGACTGGCACCGTTCGCCGCCTCCCGTCCTTGCCACCTAGGTGCCGGAAGAAAGGGAACACGCGTGCGTCCGTTACTCGTGCTGCACAGACGAACATCAGCTGCGGCGTCCGCCGCCTTACTGATCGCGGCCGGACTCCTCGTCGGCCCGGTCCCCGCCCGGGCGGAGACCACGGCCCCGGGAAACCAGACGATCGTGGTCGCGCCCCCCGGGACCACGAACGCCGACGACAAGGGCCCGGGCAGCGCCGGACGGCCGCTGGCGACCCTGGAGGAGGCACAACGGCGGGCGCGCCAGGCGGCCGCGGAGGGCAACCGCGACGTCACCGTCGAACTCCTCGACGGCACCTATCGGCTGACCGCGCCGCTGCGGTTCGGCGCCGCCGACTCCGGCCGGAACGGGCACACCGTGACCTGGAAGGCCAGGCGCGGCGCCAAGCCCGTGCTGAGCGGCGCCAAGCCTGTCACCGGCTGGGTGCTCGACGACGCCGCGACGGGCGTCTACAAGGCCCAGGTCGGCACCGGATCCGACAGCCGGCAGCTCTACGTCGACGGCGTCCTGGCGCAGCGGGCACGCACCAAGCTGGCCCGCGGCGACATCACGCTCAACGCGACCGGCTTCACCGTCAACAACCCGAGCCTCGCCTACCTGGCCACGCTGCCCGACCAGAAGCGCATCGACTTCCAGGCGATGCTGTCGTTCACCAACCGCTTCGCGCCCGTGCAGAGCATCTCCGGCTCCACGGTCGTCATGCAGCAACCGGCCTGGGACAACAACACCTACGGTTACGACACCATCCAGTCTCCGTTCCGCACGCCGGCCTTCTTCCTGCTGAACTCCAGGAGGTTCCTCGACGAGCCCGGCGAGTGGTACCTGGACCCGAGTGCCGGCACGCTCTACTACAAACCGCTCGCCGGGCAGGATCTCTCACGTACGCGCGTCGAGCTGCCGCGGCTGGAGTCGCTGCTGCAGGTCGGCGGGACGTACGACGAGCCCGCCCGCAACCTGCGGTTCGAGGGCCTGACCTTCACCGGCACCACATGGCTGCACCCCGGAACTGCCGACGGATACGCCAACCAGCAGACCGGCACGTTCATCAGCGGCGTTCAGCCGCACCGGCCGGCCGACGCGTTCACCTCGTGCGCGGTCGGCTGCAAGGGATTCGAAGGAGCGCGCAACGGCTGGGCTCAGGCACCCGGTGCGGTGCAGGTGTCAGCCGCGGAGAATGTCAGCTTCGTCGGCGACACCTTCGTGAACCTCGGTTCCGTCGGGCTCGGCATCGGCAACGACGCCAACGCTCATGCCAGCGGCGTGGGACTGGGCGCGCACCACGTGACGGTCACGGGAAGCACGTTCACCGCGAGTGCCGGCGGCGGCATCGTGGTCGGCGGCGTACGGCCCGACGCCCACCACCCCTCCGACCCGCGCATGATCAACAGCGACATCAAGCTCAGCGACAACCGGGTCTACGCGACCGCGCTCGAATACCAGGACCAGGACGCGATCTTCGCCAGCTACGTCACGCGGCTGACCATCGAGCACAACTACGTCTCGGACATGCCCTACTCCGGCATCGGCGTCGGTTTCGGCTGGGGCGCCAACGACCCGGGCGGCAGCCCCGAGTACATCAACCGCGGGCTCTACGACTTCCAGCCGATCTACGACACCCCGACGACCTCGAGCGATGTCCGCATCGTGGGTAACCACGTGCGCAACGTCATCCAGACGATGAACGACGCCGGCTGCATCTACACCCTCTCCGCGATGCCCCGCAGCACGATCGACGAGAACTACTGCGAGAACAGCGGGCAGCTCGGCCTGTACTTCGACGAGGGCTCGCGGTACCTGTCCGCGAACCGCAACGTGTTTGTCAACACCGCGGGGCAGTGGGCGCATGCCAACAACCAGAACGGCAACCACACCGGCAACCTCACCCTGACCGGGAACTTCGCGACCAACCCGGCCATCACCGGCATCGTCAACGGGCAGCGCGGCAACGTCACACGCGACAACACCGCCATCACCTCCGGCAACCTCCCGATCGCGGCCAGCGAAGTGATCCACAAGGCGGGACCGACCGGCCAGTACCGCGGCCCCGCCGACCCGCAGCGCCCGCCGGTCGGCGCCTACCTCGTGGCCGAACCGGTCAGCGTGAGCGCCGGTGGTACGAGCACGGTCACCGCCACGGTGGCGAACATCGGTGACAGCCCGGCTTCCGGCCTGCGTGCCCGGATCACCGTCCCCGAGAAGTGGCAGGCCGTGCCCATCGGCGAGCCGCTGAAGCCGGACCTCCCCGCGGGCGCCTCGGCCACCGTGTCGTGGAAGGTCACGGCGCCCGGGTCGGTCACGACCCCGGTCGACCGCGCGCCGGTCACGATGTCACTGACGTTCCAGGCAGGCAGGACCCAGTACGCGCTGAAGAGGTCGCTGACACTGACCGCGCTCAACCCGTTGACGTCCCTGAAGGGGTACGGCTCGGTGCCGAGCCGGTTCGCCGAAGCCGGATCCGCGTACGCCATCCTGACCTCCGGCACCGACATCTGGCAGGACGGCGGCGGGTCGTTCGACGAGTACGGCGCCATCTACCAGGACGACGCGGCCGGAGCCACTGCCACGGTGACGGCCCGGGTCACCGAGATGGACAACACCAACTCCTGGGCCAAGGCGGGTGTCGTCATCCGCAACGATCTCACCGCCGCCGCGTCGTCGCCCGGGTACGCCGTCATGGTCGTCACCCCCGGCAACGGGGTCGCCTTCCAGTGGGACTCCAACGGCAACGGTTACCTCGACTCGTTCGGCACAGCCTCTGGGATCAAGGCGCCGGCCTGGGTCCGCCTCGTCCGCTCCGGCAACGAGGTCAGCGGCTACTACTCCACGAACGGCACCGATTGGATCAAGGTCGGCCCGACCGCCACCCTGCCCGGCATCGCCGGTACGCAGGACGCGGGGTTGATCGCGACCTCTCACGCGGCCGGCGTGACAGGCCAGTTCAGCTTCAGCGACTTCTCCGTGAGCACGTAAGGAGTGCACCTGGTGGGTGGAGACACCTTTCGCCGGAAGCGGAGGGCCGCCTCCGGCGAAAGGTGTCTCTCGCCATGTTCCTCAGGTCCGGGTCCAGCGCTGGTTGACGCCGCCGTTGCAGGACCAGATGACCAGCTTGGTGCCGTTGGCGGTGGCGTTGTTCGGCACGTCCAGGCACAGACCCGACTGCACGCCGGTGATGGTGCCGTCGGTGTTGAGTCGCCACTGCTGGTTGGACTGTCCGTTGCAGTCCCAGATGATCACCTGGGTGCCGTTGGCAGTGCCCTGATTGTAGGCGTCCAGGCACTTGTTGCCGTAGACCCGTAGCTCACCGCTCGCGGTGGGCGTCCACTGCTGGTTGGCCTGGCCGTTGCAGTCCCAGATCTGCGCCTGCGCACCGTTGGTCTGCGAGGCGCCGGTGACGTCCAGGCACCGGCCTGAGCCGACCCCCTTGATCTCCCCCGTGGGTGTAGGGACGATGCCTCCTCCGGTCACGATGTACATGGCCGCCCCGTGCCCGGGCACCGACGCGCTGATCGCCCCGGAGGAGGAGGACGTCGTGTGCGCCCACAGGTCGCGCACCGAGTAGGAGGACGCCGAGCCCAGCCCCAGGGCGGAGGCGGTGGTGGAGACCGTCGAGGTCGAGGTGCCCCGGTTGAGCAGGACGACCGCGACCGAGCCGTTGGACATGGGCTTGCGCCAGACCTCCAGATTCCCGTTGTCGCTGATCTTGTGGCCCTGCCTGCCGCCCCAGTCCTGGTTGACCGCGATGACCTCGGTGTTCGTCAGGATGGACCGGGTCTCCGCGCTCATCGACCGGATGTCGTTGCCCGCGATGAGCGGCGCGTTCAGCAGCGACCACAGGCTGAAGTGCGCCCGTCCCTCCGTCGCCGTCAGCGCGCCGACGCCCACCTCCAGCATGTCGGGGTCGTTCCAGCCGCCCGGCCCCGAGTACGCCTCGAGCCCGACCTGCTGGTCCAGGATGCCCATGATGGAGTTCCAGTTCGACGCGATGTCGCCCGTCGTGCGCCAGGAGTTGCCCACCGGCATCCCCCAGGTCCACACGTTCTCCTGGCCCCAGTTGCACAGGCTGTAGAGGATCGGGCGTCCGGTGGCGGCCAGCGCGTCACGCATGGCGGTGTAGCGCTGCTGCCCGCTCCTGCCCTGGTGATCGCCGCAGTTGTCGTACTTCAGATAGTCGATCCCCCAGGACGCCCACAGGGCGGCGTCGCGCAGCTCGTAACCCAGGCTGGCCGGGTAGCCCGCGCACGTGGTCGTGCCCGCCGAGGAGTAGATGCCGAGCTTCAGCCCTTTGGCATGGACGTAGTCCGCCAGGGCCTTCATGCCGCTGGGGAACTTCTGCGGGTCAGGTACCAAGTTCCCGTTGGCGTCGCGGCTCTTGGTGGACCAGCAGTCGTCGATGTTGACGTACTCGTAGCCCGCCGCCGCCATGCCGCTGGAGACCATGATGTCCGCGGTCTGCCGGATGAGGCTCTCGTTGACGTTACAGAAGAAGGTGTTCCAGTCGTTCCATCCCATCTGCGGCGTACGGGCGAGCCCGTTGTCCAGCGCGATGGCCGGCGACGACGTACCGCCGATCGCGACCAGGGAGCCGGCGGCCAGTAACGCCGCCAGCATCCATCGAATGACCTTACGCATCTGACTCCTCTCAACACGGGATCGGTGAGCGCGCCCTCACCTGATCAGGAGGCGTCGCAGGTAAGGGTGGGTGTGGCCGCGGCGCCGTTGGCGGTGAAGCCGAACGTGGTGGTGCCGTCGGGGGCGATGGAGCCGTTGTAGGCCTCGTTGCGTACGGTCACGCCGGCTCCGGAGCCGGAGCGGACGCCGTTCCACAGGTTGCTGATCGTCTGCCCGCCCGGCCAGGTCCACTCGACCGTCCAGCCGTTGACGGCGCGGGCGCCGGCGCGGACGGTGACGGTGGACTGGAAGCCGCCGGACCAGGAGTTCACGGTCTGCATCGTGGCCGTGCATTCACCGGTTCCCGGGGTGGGGGTGATGGTGGGCGTCGGACTGGGCGACGGGGAGCTTCCGAACTGGGAGAAGAACTTCCACACCTCTCCCTTGGTCCAGGTCGTGACGCCACTCTCGGCGTAGGTCCCATCCACCGGACCGGGCATGTGACCGTTGTCGAACGCGGCCCAGACGACCGGATAACCGTCCCGGCACCCCGAGTAGGTGGTGACGATGTGGCTCCGGCTGCCCGAACTCGGCTCGGGCGGGTTCTGCGCGGTACAGCCGTTGTTGCGGACGAACCTGTCACGCAGCGACCGTCCCTGCGAGATGTTGAGCACCGTGTCCCCGATGCCGTGCAGCCCCATGTACGCGACGGGCTGAGTCCCGCCGCTGCACCCGCTGAGCTGCGCGCCGGAGAAGACCGCGACCGCCCGGAAGACCGTCGGCCGCGAGCACGCGAGTGAGAAGCTCATCCCGCCGCCGTAGCTGAAACCGGTGGCGAAGCGCTGCGAGGTGTCGACACAGAGATCCGCCTCGATGAGCCGGATCATGTCGTCGACGAAGGTGACGTCCTCACCGTTGGTGTTCGCCCAGCCGTTGTTGAAGCCCTGGGGCGCGACGAAGATCGCGCCGTTGTTGGACAGCTGCCTGAGCCCGTAGAAGGACCAGGGGTACCCGCTGGTTCCGCCCGAGTCGACGTCGGCGGCGGTGCCGCCCCGCCAGTGGAAGCCGAAGATCAACCGGTAGGGCGTGTTGTTCTGGTAGTTGTCGGGAAGCCGGAGGATGAAGGAGCGGTTCTTGCCGCTGGTCTGGATCGACTGCGTACCGCTCCTCAGCGTCGGGGTCTTGCCACATCCTGCGGTCGTCGCGAGGGCGCCGGCGGGCGCCGCGGCTGTGCCGGAGTCGCTGCTCATCGCCGCACCGCCCGTGGCCAGTACGAGAAGTGCCGCGACAGCGACCGCGATCGTGGTGAATAGGGAGCCGCGTCCTGACATCAGGTAACTCCGATCTTGGTGCGAATTCCGATGCGTCTGGATGGAGGGCCATTTGCTGCTCCCTTGTTCGGCGAGAGCATCGGCCGGCTGGGGACTACTGGAATGAGGCGTCGTCGATGGAGAAGCCGTCGGTGCCCGCCGCCTTCGCGCCGGGCGTGCCGCTCTGCGACCGCACCCAGACGCTCGTGGTGTAGCTCTTGCCGTTGGTGAGCTTGGTGGTCACGTCCTGGGTGGTGCCGTTCCATGACGCCGTGCGCCCGGTGATGGACTCGGCGGTGTAGATCGTCTGGACGATCGGGTTGTCCGCCCTGGCCGTGCCCGGAATCACCGTCACGGCGCAGAGCAGCGCCACGATCGCCAGCACGCCGAGCCTCGCCATGACGCCGAACTGAAGGGAGGATGCGACTTTCATGGTCACCTTCCGAAGTCGGGCGGGCATGGGTGCGAGCCGCGGTGTGTCAGGTCCAGGTCCAGCGCTGATTGGCGCCGCCGTGGCAGGAGTAGAGCTGGAGCCGGGTGCCGTTGGCGGTGCCCTGGCCCACGGCGTCCAGGCACAGCCCGGACTGCACCCCGGTGATGGTGCCGTCGGCGTTCAGGCGCCATTTCTGGTTGGCGCCGCCGTGGCAGGAGTAGATCTGGATGCCGGCGCCGTTGCCGGTGCCGGCCGCGTCGAGGCACTTGTTGCCATAGACCCTGAGCTCGCCGGCCGAGGTGGCGGCCCACTGCTGGTTGCCGCGCCCGTTGCAGTCCCACAACTGCACCGCGGTGCCGTCGGCGGTGGCGGCGCCGGGCACGTCCAGGCAACGCCCGGAGCCGACGCCCTTGATCTGCCCGGCGGGTGGCGGAGTCGGCGTCATGGTGGACGAGCCGCCGTCCAGGCCGAAGAAGCGGATGGCGTACGCGGCCATCCCCGGTCGCGGCAGGTCGTGGCCGGCTCCGGTGATGGTGTACGCCTCGACCTGCCCGGAGCCGAAGACCCGCCGGGTCCAGCCGGATTGCGGGCTGTCAGTGGAAGCGGGGGTCTGGCTCAGTCCGTGCGCGTTGGTCCACTGGTCGACCTCTTCCTGCAACATCGTGTACGGCAGCACCGAGTCGGCGGTGCCGTGCCAGGCCATCACGCGTGGGCGGGGCCCGGTGTAGCCGGGGTAGGCGTTCCTGACCAGGTCACCCCACTGCTGCGGCGTCTTGTCCCCGCACCCGGCGGGCCCGAGGCAACCGTAGGGAACACCCGCGAACGGCGCGCCGGCCTTGAACACGTCCGGATATGTGGCGAGCAGGTTGAGGGTCTCCATCGCGCCGGAGGAGAAGCCGGTGGCGAACACCCGCTCCGGGTCACCGTTGTAGCGTTGCAGCGCATAGGTCGCCATGGAGACGATCGACACCGGGTCACTGCCGCCACCGTGCCGCAGGGCCTCGTCCGACCACACGTCGAAGCAGTTCGACAAGCCGTTGGCGCTCTTGTTCGCCTGCGGGTAGATGACGATGAAACCGTGCCGGTCGGCTAATGAGGCGAACTCGGTGCCCTGGTGGAAGCCCGGGGCCCAGCCGTTGCAGCCGTGCATCGCCACCAGGACTCCTGGGCGGGATGCCACCGTGTCGGGGACGTAGAGGTACATCCGCAGACCGCCGGGGTTGGCGCCGAAGCTCGTCACTTCGGTCAGGACCGCCGCCGACGCTCCCGGCGCAACCGTGAGGAACACGGACAGAGCGGTGGCTAACGCCGTGATCAGAGCCGCCAGAGCGGCTCCGATGCCCGCGCACCTTCTCGTACGGGGTTCGCTTCGCTTCATGGGTTCGCCTCTCCGCTGTTAGCGCTAACAAGCCGCTGGCCTGGTCGGGCTCCCCTAGGGCCGATGGAGGTGGTGGCGGGACGGAGCAAACACGAGTCAGAAAGGTACTGTCAAGAGCGCCTTAACGTGCAGGGGCCGACGGTGGCAGCGCCCGAGCGCGCTCACCTCGAATTACCGAACCTGGTCGCGGTCGACCTGCGAGAGCGTCACCATGAAACTTTCATGCGAACCGCACCCGAAGAGCCCAGTCCGAAACTTTTAAGGGCAACCATTCCCCCTTGGCCAGCACAAGCAGCGCAGCCGGGGGCAGGCTACGCCGAAAACTTTCATGACATCCTTGACAATTTTCGGCGAGCTTCACACACTGAGTGCCCGAGGTGATCTCCCCTACCGGCTCGGTGGTGCTCAACAGGGACTGCCGTCCCCGACACCTGTGGTGTGCGTCCCTACCGGGGCGCGGCGTCGGTCCCGCGGGTGTGTCCCGCACGAACCCTTCCCCATGATTCGCATACGGAGGCTCAAGCATGCGTGTCAACGCCATGTCCCCACCTACCGCCCGACGGCCGCTCGGCGCGCGTCGGGTGCTGATTGCCGGCGCGCTCGGCGCTCTCGGCCTGATCACGGCACTGGCGACGGCGATCCCGGCCGATGCCGCGGAGAGCACGCTCGGCGCGGCCGCCGCGCAGAGCGGCCGCTACTTCGGCACCGCCATCGCCTCGGGCAGGCTCGGCGACTCCGCCTACACGACGATCGCCAATCGCGAGTTCAACATGGTGACGGCCGAGAACGAGATGAAGATCGACGCCACCGAGCCCAACCGGGGGCAGTTCAACTTCACCGCCGGGGACCGGGTCTACAACTGGGCCGTGCAGAACGGCAAGCGGGTGCGCGGGCACACCCTGGCCTGGCACTCCCAGCAGCCCGGCTGGATGCAGTCACTGTCCGGCAGCACCCTACGCCAGGCGATGATCAACCACATCAACGGCGTCATGGGCCACTACAAGGGCAAGATCTACGCCTGGGACGTGGTCAACGAGGCCTTCGCCGACGGCAACTCCGGCGGCCGGCGTGACTCCAACCTCCAGCGCACCGGCAACGACTGGATCGAGGTGGCCTTCCGCACCGCGCGCGCCGCCGACCCGGCTGCCAAGCTGTGCTACAACGACTACAACATCGACAACTGGAGCTGGGCCAAGACGCAGGGCGTCTACAACATGGTCAGGGACTTCAAGGCCCGCGGCGTGCCGATCGACTGCGTCGGCCTGCAGTCGCACTTCAACAGCAACAGCCCCTACAACAGCAACTACCGCACGACCATCCAGAGCTTCGCCGCGCTGGGGGTCGACGTGCAGATCACCGAGCTGGACATCCAGGGCGGCTCGGCCACCACGTACGCCAACGTCGTCAACGACTGCCTGGCGGTGCCGCGTTGTACCGGCATCACGGTCTGGGGGGTTCGCGACAGCGACTCCTGGCTCGGCGCCGGTGCTGCCCCGCTGCTCTTCGACGGCAACGGCAACAAGAAGCCCGCCTACACCGCGGTGCTCAACGCGCTCAACGGCGGCACCACGACGCCGACGCCGGGCCCGGGCGACGCCGGGCAGATCAAGAGCACAGCCTCAGGCCGCTGCGTGGACGTGCCCAACGCCAGCACCACCGACGGCACCGCGGTGCACCTGTGGGACTGCAACGGTCAGAGCAACCAGCAGTGGACGCAGACCTCAGCAGGGGAATTGAAGGTGTACGGCAACAAGTGCCTCGATGCCGGGGGCACGGGCAACGGCGCCAAGATCCAGATCTACTCCTGCTGGGGTGGCGACAACCAGAAATGGCGCGTCAACTCCGACGGCACGATCGTGGGCGTACAGTCCGGGCTGTGCCTTGACGCCGTCGGCGCCGGCACCGCCAACGGCACGGGCCTGCAGCTGTACAGCTGCTGGGGTGGCAGCAACCAGAAGTGGACCTACAACCCGAGCACCGCGTGAGCTCCACCTGCTGACCGCACCTCGGTGCGACCTTCCCTCGGCCCCGGTGAGGAGGCCGAGGGAAGGTGAGCCAGGCCCGTTCGGAGCGGGGACAGCAAGTTAACCCGCCTCGTGTCGCAAATTACCGTGTTGGCCAGCTCATAACTTCTGTGAAACTTTCACAGGCACGAGCGGTGCGGCGCGATCTCCTTCGCCGCAAAACTCCAGGCAGGAAGACGTTCCGGCGGCAACGCCCAAGTCGGCGAGGGTGCCCCTCGTTGACGCCGGCCGGACCGTCGGATGTACTCCGCGACAACGCGCTCAACAAAGCAGGCCACACAGCTCTAGGCAGGAAAATGTTAGCGCTAACAATGGCCCCGAGCCCAAGGAACAACCTCTGGAGGTTCTTGTGAGGCGCGTGCTCGCGGTTCTCTCATCACTGCTTCTCGTGGGCGTGTTCCTCATGCCCCAGGCGTCGGCCGCGACAGTCGACACCAACGCGTGGTACGTGCTGGTCAACCGCAACAGCGGCAAGGCGCTCGACGTCTACAACCTGTCCACCGCCGACGGCGGCCGGATCACCCAGTGGACCCGCAACAACGGCAACCAGCAGCAGTGGCAGTTCGTCGACTCCGGCGGCGGCTACTACCGGCTGAAGTCCCGGCACTCCGGCAAGGTCCTGGACGTTACCAACTTCTCCACCGCCAACGGCGCGAACATCGTCCAATGGGCCGACCACAACGGCGCCAACCAGCAATGGAGACTCGCCGACTCCGCCGGCGGCTACATCCGGTTGATCAACCGCAACAGCAGCAAGGCCCTGGAAGTCCAGGGCGCCTCCACCGCCGACGGCGCCAACATCGTCCAATACGACGACTGGGGCGGCAACAACCAGCAATGGCAACTCGTCCAGGTCGGCAGCAACCCTGATCCGGGCAGCACCTACACCAACCCGGTCGTCTGGCAGGACTTCGCCGACGGCGACATCATCCGGGTCGGCGACGCCTACTACTACTCGGCCTCGACGATGCACTACTCGCCGGGAGCGCCGATCCTGCGCTCCTACAACCTGGTCGACTGGGAGTACGCCGGGCATTCGGTCCCGAGGCTCGATTTCGACTCGGGCGCCTACGACCTCAACGGCGGCCGGGCGTACGTGAAGGGCATCTGGGCCTCGACCCTGAACTACCGGCCCAGCAACAGCACCTACTACTGGATCGGCTGCGTCGAGTTCAACCGGACCTACGTCTACACCGCCTCCGCCGTCGACGGCACGTGGACCAAACGCTCGCGGATCAACAACTGCTACTACGACGCCGGCCTCCTGATCGACACCAACGACACCATGTACGTCGCCTACGGCAACGGCACCATCAGCGTCGCCCAACTCTCGGCCGACGGGCTCAGCCAGGTGCGCGCCCAGCAGGTGTTCCAGACCCCGAGCAGCGTCGGCACCCTGGAGGGCGCCCGCTTCTACAAGCGCAACGGCTACTACTACATCTGGCTGACCCGCCCCGCCAACGGCCAGTACGTGCTCCGCTCCACCTCGCCATGGGGCCCGTACGAGATGCGCCAGGTCCTGCTCGACATGCCCGGCCCCATCTCCGGCGGCGGCGTCCCCCACCAGGGCGGGCTCGTCCAGACCCAGAACGGCGACTGGTACTACATGTCGTTCGTCGACGCCTACCCCGGCGGCCGGGTCCCGTCGCTCGCACCGATCACCTGGACCGGCGACTGGCCGACCGTGCAGACCGTCAACGGCGGCTGGGGCGTCAACTACCCCAAGCCGAACATCCAGACCAGCCGGACCGTGGCGTCCATGATCGGTCCCGACACCTTCTCCTCGGGCAGCCTCGGGCACCGCTGGGAATGGAACCACAACCCCGACACCAGCCGCTTCTCCACCGGCAACGGCCTGCGCCTGCAGACCGCGACCGTCACAGGCGACCTCTACAACGCCCGTAACACGCTGACCCACCGCATCCAGGGCCCGTCGTCGACGGCGACGATCGAGCTCAACTACTCGCAGATGGCGGGCGGCGACCGCGCCGGGCTGGCCATGCTGCGCGACCAGTCGGCCTGGATCGGCGTCAAGCGCGACAACGGCGTCAACCGGGTCGTGATGACCAACGGGCTGACCATGAACAGTTCGTGGCAGACCACCGGCACCGGCACCGAGGCGGCGAGCGCGAACATCTCGGGCGGCCGGATCTGGTTGCGGGTCAGCGCCGACATCCGGCCGGGTTCCGGCAGGCAGGCCCGCTTCTCCTACAGCACCGACGGCAGCGCCTTCGTGAGCCTCGGCCCGGCCTTCACCTTGAACAACGCCTGGCAGTTCTTCATGGGCTACCGCTTCGGAATCTTCAACTACGCCACCCAGTCCCTCGGCGGGGCAGTGACCGTGCGCCGCTTCGACCTCACCACCCCCTGACAGAAAGGTACAGACGTGAAAGTCAGATCCCTGGCCGTCCTCGCGACGCTGGCCACCTTACTGGCGAGCCTGTTCGTCGCCCTTCAGACTCAGACCGCCAGCGCGGCCACCGTCGACACCACCGCCTGGTACGTCCTGGTCAACCGCAACAGCGGCAAGGCCCTGGACGTCTATAACCTCGCCACCAACGACGGCGCCCGCATCACCCAATGGGCGCGCAACAACGGCAACCAGCAGCAATGGCAGTTCGTCGACTCCGGCGGCGGCTACTACCGCATCAAGTCCCGCCACTCCGGCAAGATGCTCGACGTCTATAACTGGTCCACCGCCAACGGCGGCGCGATCGTGCAATGGGCCGACACCAACGGCACCAACCAGCAGTGGCGGCTGGCCGACAGCTCGGACGGCCATGTGAGGTTCATCTCGCGTCACAGCAACAAGGCCCTGGAGGTCCAGGGCGCCTCCACCGCCGACGGCGCCAACATCGTCCAGTACGACGACTGGGGTGGCGCCAACCAGCAGTGGCAGCTCGTCAAGGTCGATGGCGGCGGCAACCCGGGTCAATGTGATCTTCCGTCGACGTACCGCTGGACCTCGACCGGCGCGTTGGCGCAGCCGAAGTCGGGCTGGGTCTCGCTCAAGGACTTCACCGTCGCCCCCTACAACGGCAGGCACCTCGTCTACGCCACGACGCACGACACGGGCACGAGGTGGGGCTCGATGAACTTCAGCCTCTTCACCAACTGGTCCGAGATGGCCTCGGCCAGCCAGAACACGATGAACTCCTCGACTGTCGCGCCCACACTCCTCTACTTCGCCCCCAAGAACATCTGGGTGCTCGCCTACCAGTGGGGCGGGACCGCCTTCTCGTACAGGACCTCCAGCGACCCCACCAACCCGAATGGCTGGTCAGCGCAGCAGGTGCTCTCCACCGCGAGCATCTCAGGCTCCGGAACCGGCCCCATCGACCAGACGCTCATCGGTGACAGCACGAACATGTACCTGTTCTTCGCCGGGGACAACGGCAAGATCTACCGGGCCAGCATGCCCATCGGGAACTTCCCGGGCAGTTTCGGCACCACAGCGACGGTGATCATGAGCGACACGACGAACAACCTGTTCGAAGCCGTCCAGGTCTACAAGCTCCAGGGCCAGAACAAGTACCTCATGATCGTCGAAGCGATCGGCTCCCAGGGCCGCTACTTCCGCTCGTTCACCGCCACCAGTCTGAACGGTTCGTGGACGCCCCAGGCCGCCACCGAGAGCAACCCCTTCGCCGGCAAGGCCAACAGCGGCGCCACCTGGACCAACGACATCAGCCACGGCGAACTGATCCGCACCAGCGCCGATCAGACCATGACCGTTGACCCCTGCAACCTGCAGCTGCTCTACCAGGGACGCAGCCCCAACTCCGGCGGCGACTACGGTCTCCTGCCGTACCGGCCGGGTCTGTTGACACTGCAGCGCTAATGGCGTGACAGGTCCGGCTGGAGCCGGCGTGGCGGGCTCGGTGCAAGGCCGAGCCCGCCCGCGTCATGCGGCACCGGCGGCAGCCCGCCTCCCCCACACTCCGTGACTAGACTGCCGCCATGACCTCGGAGTCGTCCCCTCTCACCATCGCTCAGCTCGCCGAGCTGGCCGGAGTCTCCACCGCGACGGTCTCCAAGGTCGTGAACGGCCGTTCCGAGGTGTCGTCAGAAACCCGCGCCGCCGTGGAGGAGCTCATCCGCCGGCACGGCTACCGGCGACAGCGCCGCCGTTCCACGCCGACGGCCCTGGTGGAGCTCGTCTTCCACGCGCTGGAGGGCGACTATCCCGTCGAGATCACCAAAGGGGTCGCGGAGGCCGCCCGTAAGCACGACCTCACGGTGGCGATATCGGACCTGCACGGTGACCACACCGCCGCAGACGCCTGGCTGGAGAGTGTGCTGCGGCGCCGCCCGAGCGGCGTGATCGCAGTGTTCTCGGGCCTGACCGAGACCCACCATGAACAGCTCGCCCGCCGCGAGATCCCGCTGGTCCTGCTGGATCCGGCCGACGCTCCCGCGCGGAACATCCCCTCGGTCGGCGCCGGCAACTGGAACGGCGGGCTCACGGCCACCCGCCACCTCCTGGAGCTCGGGCATCGCCGCATCGCCATCATCACCGGACCCGACTCCGCGCTGCCCAGCCGGGCCCGTCTCGACGGCTACCGAACCGCCCTCGACATGGCCGGCGTGCCCGTCGACCTTGAGCTGATCGGCCGGGGAGACTTCCTCATCGAGGGCGGTCTGGCCGAAGCGCACCGCATGTTGCGCCTGCCCGACCGGCCAACCGCGATCTTCGCCACGAACGACGGCCAGGCCATCGGCGTCTACCACGCGGCCCGTCAGCTCGGCCTGCGTATCCCGGACGATCTCAGCGTCATCGGCTTCGACGACATGCCGTCGGTGCGGTGGGCCATTCCACCGCTGACCACCATCCGCCAGCCCCTCGCCAAGATGGCCGCCGCGGCAACCTCGATGCTGCTGACGCTGGCCCGTGGCGAGCAACTGCCCCAGAGCCGCGTCGAGCTGGCCACCGAACTCGTCGTACGCGAGAGCACCGGGCCTCCCCTACTCCCAACCGCCTGAGCCGAAACGCGGCCGCCGGAGCCGGTCTGCACAGGGCAGGCCGGCTCCGGGGTTCGGGCGTCAGATGAAGATCAGACGCGGGTCCACTTCTGGTTGTTCTGGCCGTTGCACGTCCAGATCTGCACCTTGGTGCCGTTGGCGGTGCCGGCGCCACTGACGTGCAGGCACTTGTTCGCCCCGATGGCGGTGATGGTGCCGTCGGCGTTGAGGCGCCATTTCTGGTTGTTCTGGCCGTTGCAGTCCCAGATGATCACCGCGGTGCCGTCCGCCGTCCCTGCGCCGTTCACGTCCAGGCACTTGGTGCCGTACACCCGCAGCTCGCCCGCGCTGGTCGACGTCCACTGCTGGTTGGCCTGCCCGTTGCAGTCCCAGATCTGCACCTGCGCGCCGTTCGCCTGCGAGGCGCCGTTGACGTCCAGGCACCGGTTCGACCCCACACCCCGCAGCGCGCTCGTGCTGTCCGAGGGAGGGCCACCCTGCCCGACGCCCTTGCCGCTGAAGGTGAACGAGTCCACGTCGAACGAGTTCGCCGACGGCGCCTTGAACACGACATGGACATTACGGGTGCCACCTGGGTCGGTGATCCGCACCGCGGGCAGGGACACGTAGGTGTTCCATCCCCCGGTTGCCGGCACGGGGCTGGAGGCGATGAGCGCCCCGGTCGGTGAGTCGGCGCGCAGCTCGATGGACGCCCCGGTGCTGGACGGCGCCGAGACCCGGAAGGACACCGTGTCGATCCCGGACAGGTTGAGCGGCCTGAAGGAGATCCAGTCGTTGTTGGAGATGTCGCCGATGCGCCTGCCGCCCTCGGCTCCGGGCTCATCGATGATCCGGATTCCGGCCGAGCCGGTGAAGTGCTCGGCCTGCTTGTGCTTGGGCTGCAGCGTGATGCCGGTGCTGCCCTTCAGGCCGCCCTTGTCGGTGTAGTCGGCGGACAGGGCGTAGTAGACGTTGGAGGCCTCGTCATGGCCGGAGGCGGTGGTCGTGACCGTTCCGGAGCAACCGGTGTACTGACCGGTGTCGTGGGCGTGCTGGTCATGGCCGAGCGCGGTGATCACGTTGACCTTGGTGCAGTCGACGGCGCCGTCCTCGGGGTCGGTGACGTTCACCGTGTAGGCCACCTGGTCGCCGAAGTCGATGAACCCGCCGTCGGGCGGAGCCGAGAAGACGACGTTGGGACGGGTGTTGCCGACAGCGATGGTCAACGTGACGCTGCCCGTCTTCCCACCGGAGTCCCGTACGGTCAGCTTGACCGTGTAGGTGCCGTTGGTGGTGTAGGTGTGGGACGGGTTGGCGCTGGTGGAGGTCCCACCGTCTCCGAAGTCCCACGCGTAGGTGATCACGTCGCCGTCGGGATCGGACGAGCCGGCCGAGGAGAACGCCACCGCCAGCGGTGCCGCGCCCGAGTCGGGGTTGGCGCTCGCCTTGGCCAGGGGCGCGCGGTTTCCGGCCACGTAGTCGACGCGGTAGATGCTGTCATCGGTGTTCGCGTGGCCGAAGCCGTTGCCCCAGTCGGCCATGTACAGGGCGCCGTCCGGACCGAACTTCATGTCGATCGGCGCATGCGGGGCGAGCTGCGCCACGAAGGGGTTGATCTTCAGGAGGTTACCCGAGGAGTCCAGGCGGAATTCCTTGACGAAGTTGCGGCTCCATTCATAGAGGAACGGCGTGCCGTCGAAGTACTGGGGGAACCTGCGGTCAGAGCTGCCGGCCGGGTCGTAGCGGTAGAACGGTCCCCCCATCGGGCCCGCACCACCGCAGCAGTCGATCTCGGGGAACTCGGCCGAGGCGTGGTAGTTGTACCACACGGTCGCCGGCTTGGCCGCGGGCAGGTTGGTCAGGCCGGTGTTGTTGGGCGAGTTGTTGACCGGCGCCGAGCAGTTGAACTTCGCGCCGGAGGTGTTGGTGGCGAAGTTGAAGTCGTTGTACGCGATGTTGTTTGCGACGCAGTACGGCCAGCCGTAGAAGCCCGGCTGCTTGATCAGGTTCCACTCGACGGTGCCCTCGGGACCGCGGCTGGAGTTGGCGGCGCCCGCGTCGGGGCCGTAGTCACCCAGTGAGATCCAGCCGGTTACCTTGTCTACCGAGAAACGGAACGGGTTGCGGAAGCCCATCGCGTAGATCTCCGGCCGCGTCTGGGCGGTGCCGGGCGCGAACAGGTTGCCGGACGGAATCGTGTAGGTGCCGTCGGGCTCGGGGTGGATGCGTAGGATCTTGCCGCGCAGGTCGTTGGTGTTGGCCGAGGACCGCTGGGCGTCGTAATGCTCCCGGCCCGGCCGCTCGTCGATCGGGGCGTAGCCGCTGGAGGCGTGGGGATTGGTGTCGTCACCCGGACCGACGTAGAGATTGCCGCCCGGGCCGAACGCGAGGTAGCCGCCGGTGTGGCCGGGCTCGTCGACGTTACGGTACGCCGGAACCTCGATGATCTTCTTCTCGCTCGCCAAGTCGAGGCTGGTGCCGTTGAAGGTGAACCTCGACACCCGGTTCACCTCACCGCCATTGGACGGCGAATAGTTGACGTAGATCCAGCCGTTGGTGGTGAAGTTCGGATCCAGCGCCAGCCCGATGCCGCCATCCTCGCCGCCGTCGTACACCGGCAGGGTGGCGATGACACGCGTTCCGCCGCCATTGGCGGGGATCATGTTCACCTTGCCCGAGCGCGAGATGTAGAAGACCCTGCCGTCGGCGGCCACGTCCAGTTCCATCGGCTGGTCCGGTGCGCCGTCCAGGATCACCTTCTGGAACCGGGCCGCGACCGTGCCGCCGCAGTCACCCGGCTCCGCGCCCGCCGCCCACTTCACCGCACCCAGCAGATGCTGCTTGAACAGCGGCTCCGCATAGGAGGACGCCTGGTGGCCCATCGCGGTGGCCCACACCCGGCCGCCCTCGGGGTTGTGACACCAGGAGATCGGGTGGTCGGCGCCCATCTTGCTCGGCCCCGCGTCATAGGTGGTCTCATCCGCGGTCACCAGCACGTGCACCGAGCCGCGCATGTTCTTGTCGAAGTTGTACCACTCCTCCGGACGCACCCACCGATCCGGCAGCCCCTTCGTGGAGGGGTGAACCTTGTCGGCCACCTTGGCGGTGCCCTGCAGGGTCGCCGAATGCGCGGTCATGTGCGCGCCGGCCAGCACGACCTGATCCCACCAGGGGAACTGCGCCTCGATGTTCATGTCGGTGGCGTTGTGGACCGCGACGATGCCGCGGCCGCTGCGGACATACGCCTGGAATGCCTGCCGCTGGGCGTCGTTGTCCCACACCATGCCGTTGGTCTGGAACATGATCACCGCGTCGTAGGTGTTCAAGGTCGCGGCCGTGAAGACGGCGGAGTTCTCGCTGTGATCGAGCTGGAAGTTGTTGTCGGTCGCCATCTGCTGGAACATCGCGACACCGGCGGGGATGGAGTCGTGCCGGTAGGCGCCGCTCGCGGTCTCGGTGAACAGCAGCACCTTGAACTGCGGAGCGGCCGCGTACGCCACCAGCGGCACCGCGGACAGCAGCAGCCCTAAGAGGGCTGCGGTCAGGACGGGAAGTAAGCGTGATATTCGCATGAGGGGTCTCCTGGGGGTACCGGCAACGGTCGGAGTCGAAGGGGAGGTCCACTCGCCGGGGTGTGGACGGATGGCCTCAGACGCGGGTCCAGCGCTGGTTGGTTCCTCCGGTGCAGGTCCAGATCCGTGCTTTGGTGCCGTTGGCGGTGCCGCTGACGTCCAGGCACTTGTTGGCCCCGACGGCGGTGATGGTGCCGTCGGCGTTGAGGCGCCACTTCTGGTTGTTCTGGCCGTTGCAGTCCCAGATGATCACCGCGGTGCCGTCCGCCGTCCCGGCCCCGTTCACGTCCAGGCACTTGGTGCCGTAGACCCGCAGCTCACCGGCGCTGGTGGAGCTCCACAGCTGGTTGGCCTGCCCGTTGCAGTCCCAGATCTGCGCCTGCGCGCCGTTGGCCTGCGAGGCGCCGCTGACGTCCAGGCACCGGTTCGACCCCACGCCCCGCAGCGCGCTCGTACTGCCCGGTGTGCTGGTCAGTTCCTTGATACGGATGTTGCGGAATGACACCACGTCGCCGGACCCGTGGTTCTGGATGCCGATGTAGCCCTGCTGGAGCGAGCGGACCGGATCGGTGTTGGTGAAATCGTTGATTTTGCTGCCGTTCAGGAACACCTGCAGCCGCTCACCCTCCACCAGCAGCTCATACGTGTTCCACTGCCCCGGCGGGTTCAGCGCCGCGTCGCGGGCGGCGATGTCGGCGGCCTTGAACCCGTAGATCGCCCCGGTCGTCTTGTCCGTAGTGTCGGTTGCGTCGATTTGCACCTCGTATCCGGTGTTGAGCGCCGCGTTGGGGTCACTGGTGGCCGGGAACCCGACGATCACGCCGGAGTTGGAGTCGCCGGTCAGCCTCCAGTCGAGCTTGAGCGAGTAGGAGCGGAACTCCTTGGCGCCGTGCCACAGCATGCCCATGCCGCCCTGGGAGGTCAGCGTGGCGTCGCTGTTGGCGAACGACCCCGGGCCGGCCTGCGACCAGCCCGTCGTCGACCCGTTGTACAACGTCGCGTACCCGGTCTCCGGGCGGCAGTCTGCGTTGGTGGCCTTGGCCGCGTACCGGATTCCGCCGAGCAGCAACGTGCGGAAGCTCGGGTCGGCGTACGACTCGCGGGTGTGCCCCAGACCGGTGTAGAACGCGCGGCCGGAGGACTGGGGGCGGCACCAGGTGATCGGATGATCGCCCATGCCGCCGCCGCTGTAGCTGCTCTCGTCCAGGCTCTGCAGCACCCGGACGTTCGGGCGGGGGTTGGAGCGGTAGTTGTACCACTCGTCGGTACGCGACCAGGTCGCCCCCAGGTGAGCGGTCGCGGCGTGCGCCCGATCCTCGTTCCGTACGGTGGCCCGCTGGATCGCCGGGTGGTTGTTGAACCAGGCCCCCATCAGCTGCCCGTAGTACGGCCAGCTGTACTCGGTGTCCGCGGCCGAATGCACCCCCACGTAACCGCCCCCGCCGTCCACATACGTCTGGAAAGCGGCCTGCTGGTTGTCGTTCAGCACATCACCGGTGGTGTTGAGGAACACCACCGCCTTGTACTGGGCCAGGTTGGCCGTGCTGAAGGCGTTCGAGTCCTCGGTGGCGTCGACGGCGAAGTCGTTGGCGGCTCCCAGGTCCCGGATGGCCTGGATCCCATCGGGGATCGAGTCGTGCCGGAACCCGGCCGTCTTGGAGAACACCAGCACCTTGAAGGCGGCGGCCTGGGCGGGGATGGCGGGGATCACCGTCGCGGCGGCGGCAGCGGCGATCGCCACCACGGTCACCGACAGGCGTCGCAGCACAGATGTCTTTCGGCCGCTCCCCGCGATGCGCCCGAGCGCGGCGGGGGTCAGATGTCGCAGCATGGGTGGCCTTTCAGGTCGGGTGGTGTGATGGGTGGCCTCAGACGCGGGTCCATTTCTGGTTGGTTCCTCCGGTGCAGGTCCAGATGTTCACCTTGGTGCCGTTGGCGGTGCCGGACCCGGACACGTCCAGGCACTTGTTCGCTCCGACGGCGGTGATGGTGCCGTCGGCGTTGAGGCGCCATTTCTGGTTGTTCTGTCCGTTGCAGTCCCAGATGATCACCGCGGTGCCGTCCGCCGTCCCGGCCCCGTTCACGTCCAGGCACTTGGTGCCGTAGACCCGCAGCTCACCGGCACTGGTGGAGCTCCACAGCTGATTGGCCTGCCCGTTGCAGTCCCAGATCTGCACCTGCGCGCCGTTGGCCTGCGAGGCGCCGCTGACGTCCAGGCACCGGTTCGACCCCACACCCTTGAAGGCGCTCGTGCTCCCTGAGGGCGAGGTGCCGGTGTCGAGGGTGAAGGCGTCGACGTCGAACAGGTAGCCCTGTCCGGCCGGGCCGCGGAAGACCAGGTACAGCGTCGTCGTGGCGGCCGGCGGGCCGCTGAGGTTCGCCGAGACGTCGGTGAAGACGTCCCAGCTGCCGGTGCTCGCGACGTTCACCGTTCCCAGCAGGGTGCCCGTCGCCGAACCCGCCCGCACCTCGATCCGGCCGCCCGCGCCGGCCGAGGACACCCGAGCGGTGATCCTCGTCGCGTTGCCCAGGTTGTACGGCTGGAAGGAGATCCAGTCGCCGTCGTCGGTGAAGCCGACCGTCTTGCCGCCTTCCGCGGTGGCGTGGTCGGTCGTCTGGATGCCCTGCTGGGCGCCGAAGTGTTCGGCCTGCCGGTGCCGCGGCTGGAGCGTACGGGCGCTGGTGGAGGTCAGACCGCCCTTGTCGGTGTAGGAGGCCTCGAAGACCCCGTAGATATTGGCCGCGGTGTCATGCTCACCATCGGCCGGCAGCGAGATGGAGCCCGAGCAGCCGGTCTTGGAGGTGATCTTGTGGCGGTGGCTGTCGTGGCCGAGGAAGTAGGCGACGGTGACCTCGGCGCAGTCGATCGTGCCGTCCTCCGGGTCGCTGACGGTGACCTGGAAGGGCACGGTGTCGCCGAAGGAGAACAGCTGCCCGTCGGCAGGGCTGGTGAGGCTGACCGTCGGCGCGGTGTTGCCGACGGTCACGATCACGTTCGCCGTGCCGGTGAGACCCTGCGGGTCCCGGACCGTCAGCGTCGCCGTGTAGGCGCCGTTCGTGGCGTAGGTCTTGCTCGGATTCGCCGCCGTGGAGGTGGTGCCGTCGCCGAAGTTCCACGAGTACGTCAGCGCGCCGCCCTCCGGGTCGGAGCTCCCCGCCGAGGAGAAGGTCACCGTCAGCGGGGCCGGTCCCGACGTCTTGTCGGCGGACGCCTTGGCGATCGGATTGCGGTTGGCGTTGCCGATGTGCTCGATGCGATACAGCGCCTGGTTGTTGTTCCCGGTCCCGTAGTCGAGGACGTATAAGGCCCCGTCAGGACCGAAGGCCATGTCCATCACCTGCGTGCCCGACCAGGGGAACGCCGAGATCTCCCCGTAGGCGCCATCCGGCTTGACCTCGATCGCCTTGATCCAGCGCCGGCCGTACTCACCGGCGAAATACCGCCCGTCGAGCGCCTGGGGGAACTTGATGGCCGAGTTCAGGTCCGGGTCGTAACGGTAGACCGGACCACCCATCGGCGACTCCGATCCGGAGCCGAACTCCGGCGGACTTCCGGCGTCCCCCGCGTACCTGATCCACGCCGGCTTCGCCGCAGGCAGGGTGGTCAGGCCGGTGTTACGGAAGGAGTTGTTGGTGGGGCCGCCCGCGCAGTTGTACTTCGGGCCGGTGCTGTTGGTGGCGAAGTTCCATTCGTTGTAGGTCTCGCTGGTGGTGTTCGTGCCCGTGCAGTACGGCCAGCCGTAGTTGCCCGGGCCGGTGATGCGGTCGAACTCCACCTGCCCGCTCGGCCCGCGGCTGGGGTTGGTCACACCCGCGTCCGGCCCGTAGTCGCCGAGGTAGACGATGCCGGTCGCCTTGTCCACGCTCATCCGGAACGGGTTGCGGAGGCCCATCGCGTAGATCTCCGGCCGGGTCTTCGCCGTACCCGGTGGGAACAGGTTGCCGCTGGGAATCGTGTAGGTGCCGTCGGGCTGCGGCTTGATGCGCAGGAGCTTGCCGCGCAGGTCGTTGGTGTTGGCGGCCGAGCGCTGGGCGTCGAACTGCGGGTTGCGGTTGGTCCGCTCGTCCAGCGGCGAGTAGCCGCTCGACTCGAAGGGGTTGGTGTCGTCGCCGGTGGTGAGATACAGGTTTCCTGCGGCGTCGAAGTCGATGTCCCCGCCCACGTGACAGCACTGGCCGCGGTCGTTCTGGACCCGCAGGACCACCTTCTCGCTGGTCAGGTCGAGAGTGTCGTCCGCCTTGAGGGTGAACCGGGACAGGTACAGCTCGCCCTTCCACTGGTCGAACTGCGCCTGCGTGCCGGTGCTTGGCGCGTCACCGTTCGGTGTGCTCAGCCGCGGCGAGTAGTAGAGCCAGATGTACCGGTTCGACGCGAAGTTCGGGTCGACCGCCGCACCCTGCAGGCCCTCTTCGTCGTGCGTGTAGACGTTGAGCCTGCCGGCTACCTTCGTGTTGCCGTTGACATCGGTGACGCGCACCGTGCCGTCGCGCGCCGTGTGCACCACCGACCGGTTCGGCATCACGGCCAGCGACATCGCCTCACCCAGCTCCGCGCCACCCGAGGCGAGAGACACCTGCTGGTAGTCGGACGGCGGGATGTCGAGGGCGTTCGCCGGGGAGGCGTTGAGCGCGAGTGCTCCGGGAGTGATGAGCGCCATCGTGGCCAGCAAGGTGAGCCACGGACGTCGGGACATGAGTGTTCCCTCCTGCAACAGGAAGACCAGTCAGGGCAAGGCGCCCGGAATTCTGCTCGTGGCCAGAGGAGTGCCGCCTCTGGCCACGGTGGGAGACGAGGCCCGTCGTCAGGCGGACGGTGTCAGGCGCGGGTCCATTTCTGGTTGGTGCCGCCGTGGCAGGTCCAGATCTGCATCTTGGTGCCGTTGGCGGTGCCGGCGCCGGACACGTCCAGGCACTTGTTCGCTCCGACGGCGGTGATGCTGCCGTCGGCGTTGAGGCGCCATTTCTGGTTGTTCTGTCCGTTGCAGTCCCAGATGATCACGCTGGTGCCGTCCGCCGTCCCTGCCCCGTTCACGTCCAGGCACTTGCCGCCGTAGACGCGCAGCTCACCGGCGGTGGTGGAGCTCCACTGCTGGTTGGGCTGGCCGTTGCAGTCCCAGATCTGCGCCTGCGCGCCGTTCGTCTGCGAGGCGCCGTTGACGTCCAGGCACCGGCCCGATCCCACACCCTTGAACGCACTCGTGCTCCCCGAAGGCTGGCCCTGGGGCCCGGCGGCCGCGATCACGGCCTGGGCGCCGGCCGGCCAGGCGCCGTTGGTGACGGTGACGTTGTTGTTCACCACGTTGCCGCGGTCGCCGTTGGTCACGTTGGTGCTGCCGTTGGTCGACCAGTTGCCGGTGACGGTGAAATTGCCCATGTTCTCGCCGTAGTAGTAGTTGGCGGTGGCCCAGGTGCCGGTGTTCGAGAGCACGTTGTTCCTGACGGTGTAGTACTTGGAGCCCTCGTCGAAGTAGATGCCGAACCAGCCGTTGGTGCGCAGGCAGTGGTTGTCGCTGATCACCGCGCCCGGGTTCCACGACAGCGTGTAGATGCAGCCGCCGTCGGTCATCTGCTGCATGACGTCGTGCACGTAATTGCCGACGAGCCGGTTGCCGGAGGCGGTGGTGGCCGTGGTGTAGCGCGGCTGGAAGTCGTACAGGCCGCGGTCGGCGTAGTGGGTGCTGCCCCCCGGCTCGTTGGCGCCCCAGCCGTACCCGATCGACATGCCGGTGTACGGCATGTTGTAGACCTCGTTGTGGGACACGTCGGTGTTGGTGACATAAGTGGTCAGGACCGAGACGACGCCCCGGTGGTCCAGGCCGAGGTCGTGGATGCGGTTGTTGCTGACGGTGATGTTCCGGTTGACCATCCGCTGGTCACTCGGGTGGTGCGCGTCGGCGCGCACGCCGCCGACCACGATGCCGCCGGCCGAGCTGCGGGCGATCTCCGACCGGGTGACCGTGATGTCGGCGGCGCCCAGGCCGACACCGCTGGCATGCGCGTTGGCGTCATTGCCGATGCCGATGGCCGTCTGTCCCAGGTTGACGAACTGGGAGTCGGTGAAGGTGATGGTGTTGGCGGCGGAGACCTGTACGGCGGCCGGCATCTGCTGCCAGTTCGGCCGGGTCGCTTCGAACTGCCGGCAGCCCTGGTGGCAGGAGCTGAAGGCGGGCCAGCTCCAGTTGCCGGCGATGTAGGCGCCGGTCTGCTGGTCCACGTAGCCCTGGTTGCCGCTGGGGCCGAGCCAGCTCGTGCCGGTGAAGGTGATCCCGCTGAACGTGATGTGGTGCGCGGGCGCGTCGTAGGTGCCCCCGACCTGCACCAGCGACTGCTGCACCGGCAGCTCCACGCTGACGTTGCCCATGTTCTGCCCGGCGAGCGGGATGTAGGACAGGGCGCCGGTCCCGGGGTCGAGGTACCACTCCCCCGGCGAGTCGAGGAACTCGTAGGCGTTGACCAGGTAGAGCGGCCCCGCCCGGTGCGGGCTGGTGAAGGTGTCGTACCCGAAGTTGTTGTTGTTCCAGGCGGGCTGCCGCATCGTGATGAGGTTGCCGCTGATGCTCTGCACCGGCGCGTACCGGTCGGTGAACGAACCGACGCTCTCCATCTCGACCCGGCCCTGGTTGGCGAGGGTGTTCAGATAGCTCAGCGCGCCGCTGGCGAACCTCATCCCGGTGCTGCTCGCGGTGAAGTCGGACCGGTTGACGGCGGTGCGCGCCCGGGTGGCGAGCGCGCCGTCGACGTACAGCTGCCGGGTGTCGATCCCGGCGCCGACGTTGGCGCGCCAGATGTTCTTCCCCGAGTCGGCCACGGTCCATCCGGTGACCGCCCTGGCTCCGCTGATGACGGGATGGGCGCCCGCCGCGGCCTGCCATTTGACGGTGTAGCCGTTGTTCCCGGAGTCGGCGGCGGTCAGCCGGAGCGGCGCGGAGAGCCGGTACACACCGTCGGCCAGCTCGACGACGATGTCACCGGACATGCCGGCGTTCAGGGAACGCACCGCCGTCTGCGCCGCGGACAGCGAGCACGGCTGGGTCGAGGTGCAGGCGGTGCCGGTGCCGGCGGGTGACGCGTACAGGGTCGTGGTGGCCGCGAGGGCCGGGGTGGCCGGGGCGACGAGGGCGAACACCGCGGCCAGCGCCGCGGCGACGATGCCGGTCAGGACCGGTCTCAGCGCCGTGACGGGCGAAGATAACTGCACGGTGGTTCCTTCGGGGGGTAGGGGGTGGTCAGGTCGTGCCCTCCCAAGATGGCGCGCCTCACTGGTGAGACCACGAGGGGACGCATGGCAAACGAAGCTGTGGACGTCGACGTGGCCGGTCACGATGCAGAGGGCCGCGAAGCGCCTCCACACTGCGTCCATGTGATCCAGCCGCGGAGGTTCCGGAAGGAGCGCGTCCTTCGGAGCCTCGCTATCTAATTACGTTCGGAGTCATGATGCGTCAAGACCTTAAGCCCGCTTATTCGACCGTTTTGTGCACCGAGGTCCAGCCATGGTTGCGCGCTTTACTCCTTCATCAGCGGCGATGCCTGCCACGGCGTACGCTCGCGCCCATCATCCTCGTATGAACCTTTCAGATGTGTCGTACTGATTGCACGCACCTGATCGTCCTCGGGGAGGGCGACGTCGATCAGTCATACTCTTACAGGGAACGGCGAGGAGGAACCACGGTGACCGACACCCCGCGTGAGAGCGGATACCGGCCGGGCTACGAGGTGGCCGCCGAGCAAGTACTGGAATTGATCGTCCGGCTCGGCCTGCGTCCGGGCGACCGCATGCCGACCGAGAACGAGCTGGCCCGCCAGCTGGGCACCAGCCGCACCGTGGTACGCGAGGCGGTGAAGATACTCTCCGCGCTCGGGCGGGTGCGTGCCCAGAAGGGCCGTGGCCTGTATGTGGCCGACGACGAGGGAATGCTCGGCACCGGGCGCTTGGCGTCCTTCTTCCTCCCCGCCGACCTGGACCACGTCTACATGCTGTTCGAGTTCCGCCGGGCGCAGGAGATGGAGACCAGCAGGCTGGCCGCCCGCCGCGCCATCCCCGCGGAGCTGAGGGCCATCGAGGAGGCGGCCGGTGTGTGCCGCCACGGATTCGAAACAGGACGCGAGGACCTGTTCAACGAGGGCGACGACACCTTTCACACCGCCATCGCCACGGCCTCGCACAACATTTTCCTCCAGGTCGCGGTGCGGGAGGCCCGCAGGCTGCAGGCGCAGTCCAGCCTCATCGGGCTGCGCGGCTCGGTGGGCGGGCACGCCGCCAAGGCCGTCGAGGAGCACGACGCCATCTACCAGGCCATCCGCGCCGGCGACCCGGAAGCGGCCGCCCAGGCCGCCGCCACGCACATCGACAACACCCTCGACGACTACCGAAGAGAGATCCAGCAGCGCCTCTTCTCCTCATCTGACTGAGCCGGCTTCCCCCGAACCGGTTCGACCATAGGAGAACCAACGGCACATGGCCAGGCGAGCCGGGGGATGAACGTTTCATCGAGCCCGACTCGGCGGAAAGTGCAAGGCATCGCGGATGACTGCCGCCAGGTAGGACTTTCGGCAGGCAGCCGAACAGCACGGAGCCTTGACAGGCGGTCCGCCGGTCGTATGTGCTCCCTGTACACCGCCGTCTCCCCCTCCCTAGTGGACTCGGTACGTTGGCGAATCGATTCGCATCCGTAGTGGCGACCGGTTTCCGAGGAGCTATCCCCCAAGGAGTACGACAATGCAGCCTTCATCCGTTCCCTTATCGGGCCGTGCGACGCGTGGGCGGCGCTCTCGGGCCACCGTCGTCGCGTCTGTGGTGGCGGCGCTGGCGACCCTCCTGGCCACCGCTCTGACATGGTCGGCACCGGCCTCGGCAGCGACCACGCCGCTGGTGGGCGTGGGGTCGAACCGGTGCCTGGACGTCAACGGCGCCTCGCAGGCGAACGGCGCGCAGGTGCAGATCTGGGACTGCAACGGCCAGGCCAACCAGCAGTGGACGTCGACCAGTTCCGACGAGCTGCGGGTGTACGGCACCAAGTGCCTGGACGTTTACGGCGGTGGCACCGCCGACGGCACCAGCGTGATCATCTGGGACTGCAACGGGCAGAACAACCAGAAATGGCGCCTCAACGCCGACGGCACCATCACCGCGGTGGGGGCGAACAAGTGCCTGGACGTCAGCGGCACCGGCACCGCCAACGGCACCAAGGTGCACATCTGGACCTGCCACGGCGGCACCAACCAGAAATGGACCACCGGAGCCGAGCCCAGCCCCACGCCGACCCCGCCGCCGCCCGGCGCGCGCCCGTGCGACATTTACGCCTCGGGCGGCACGTCGTGCGTGGCCGCGCACAGCACGACGCGGGCGCTCTATGAGTCGTACAACGGCAACCTGTACCAGGTCAGGCGCTCCTCCGACAACACGACCAGGAACATCGCCGTCCTGACCGCGGGCGGCGTCGCCAACGCCGCGGCCCAGGACTCCTTCTGCGCCGGCACCACGTGCGTCATCACCGTCGTGTACGACCAGTCCGGGCGGGGCAACGACCTGTGGTACCAGGGATCCAGCGTGGTCCCCGGCTCCCCTCAAAGCAGGCCCGCGATCGCGACCACCGAGTCGCTCACCGTCGGCGGCGGCAAGGCGTACTCGCTCTACATCAACCCCGGCAACAGCTACTGGCGGGACGGCCACCTGACCGGCGTGCCCACCGGCAGCGCACCCGAGGGCATGTACATGGTCACCAGCGGCACCCACGTCAACAACGGCTGCTGCTTCGACTACGGCAACAGCGAGACGACCAGGAAGGCCGACGCGGCCGGCGCCATGGACGCCATCAACTTCAGCACCCAGTGCTGGTTCGGCGGCTGCCAGGGAACCGGCCCCTGGGTCCAGGCCGATCTCGAATGGGGGCTCTTTCCCGGCGGCAGCCAGTCGTGGAACCCCAACCAGCGGGCCTTCCCCCACAAGTTCGTCACCGCCACGCTGAAGAACAACGGCACGACCCGGTTCGCCATCAAGGGCAGCAACGCGCAGTCCGGCAGCCTGTACACCCTGTACGACGGGCCGCTCCCCAACGGCTACAGCCCGATGAAGAAGCAGGGGGCCATCATCCTGGGCAGCGGCGGCGACTGCTGCAAGCCCGACGGTGGCGCCAACCTCAGCGCGGGCACCTTCTACGAGGGAGCCATGGTCGCCGGCTATCCCACCGACGCCACGGAGAACGCCGTCCAGGCCAACATCATCGCCGCCGGCTACCGCTGACTCAGTCCCAGCCCGGACGCCGGCCACCTACTCCAGCCAGCAAGGGGAGGCGGTGGCCGGCACGCCGCTCCGTCCGGGCCGGTTCCCGCAGCCGGCCACGGCCAGTGCCGCGACCATAACGCCGAACACAACACTCGCTGCTTCATTGCCTGGATCGAGCGGCTTGATCATATGTCCGGCGCTCGGAACGATTCGATGGACCGGCCGTGAAAGTTTCATCGCGGCACCTCAGTGATCACCACGGCCACTTCCCCTGGCCAGACGCAGGAGCGACCGGGTCGTCTCAGGCGAGGGCCGCCAACGTCTGCGAGGCCGAGCCTTGACAGGTCTTGTCACGGTCATATTTGCTCCGCTGCACCGTCGCCTCCAGCCGCGCGAAAGAAAGGAGATGCGATTACGGCGGGCGTTGAGTGAGCGCTAACACTTTGAGACTCGACCGGCCCGGAGAAGGTGGAGGACGTGGCTTTCCCATCTACGTGTGCTACCACGAGAACGGCAAAGGAATTTGCGTGATGTCGAGGCTTAGATCCCTCTTAACCGTCATCGCGACCACGGCACTGCTCGTCGTCCTGACCACGCCTCAAACGGCGCTGGGCGACAGCGCGACCTCGTCGCTCGCACAACAGAGCGCCCTCGCGCCCACCGCAGGATGCGGCCAGACTCCGACGCTGAGAAGCGGTACGCAGTCGATTACCACCAGCGGGAAAAATCGCAGTTTCATCCTGAGAATTCCGGACAACTACAACAACACAAACCCGTACCGGTTGATATTCGGATTCCACTGGAATGGCGGCACCGCCAACGATGTCGACTCGGGCGGAACCAGTGGGTATCCCTGGTCCTATTACGGGCTCAGGGCATTGTCGAACAACACCGCGATCTTCGTCGCACCCCAGGGCATCAACAACGGCTGGGCCAACTCGGGCGGTGAGGACGTCACCTTCGTCGACGACATGATCCGGCGGATCGAGGCGGACCTCTGTGTGGACACCTCCCAGCGCTTCGCCCTGGGCTTCAGCTACGGCGGCGGCATGAGCTACGCGCTCGCGTGCGCCCGGGCGACGGTCTTCCGCGCGGTGGCGGTCTACGCCGGCGGGCAGCTCAGCGGGTGCAGCGGCGGCACCCAGCCGGTCGCGTACATCGGACTGCACGGCCTCAGGGACGGGGTGCTCAACATCTCCGCGGGCCGGTCGCTGCGCGACAGGTTCGTCAGGAACAACGGCTGCACGCCTCAGAACCCGCCGGAGCCGGCGCAGGGCAGCCTGACGCACATCGTCACCTACTACTCGGGGTGCCGGGCCGGATATCCCGTCGCATGGGCGGCGTTCGACGCGGGTCACACTCCCGGTCCCGTGGACGGGAAGCCTGGCGACTTCGAACCCGGCGAGAATTCCTGGACCAGACCAGTGGTGTGGGAGTTCTTCACGCAGTTGGGAGGCGGCAACCCAACTCCGCCGGCGACCGCGTTCAAGGGTGTCGGGTCGGGCCGGTGCCTGGACGTCACCGGCGCCTCGCAGACGAACGGCGCGCAGGCGCAGATCTGGGACTGCAACGGCCAGCCCAACCAGCAGTGGAGCTCCACCACCGCCGGTGAGCTGCGCGTCTACGGCGGCAAGTGCCTGGACGTGAACGGGGCCGGGACGGCGGACGGCACCAGCGTGATCATCTGGGACTGCAACGGCCAGAACAACCAGAAATGGCGCCTCAACGCCGACGGCAGCATCACCGCCGTCGGAGCGAACAAGTGCCTGGACGTGTCCGGCGCCGGCACCGCCAACGGCTCCAGGATGCAGATCTGGACCTGCCACGGCGGCACGAACCAGAAGTGGACCCGCGTCTGATCGTGACAGCCTGCGACAGCTGACGACGCGCCATCGCCGGGGTGATGAGTCGCCCCGGCGATGACCCCCCATGTTCTTGGAGAACCGAAATGGCTGATTTATCCAGAAGACAAGTGCTGAGATTCGGCGCGGTTGGAGCTGGAGCCGCGCTGTTGCCGGGGCAGTGGACGGCGGCGGCCCGGGCCGGATCGGTGGCGCCTCCGGACGTGCGCGCCGCGAACGATCTGGCGCTGTGGTACGACGAAAGTGCCGGTACGGACTGGCTGCGTGCGCTTCCGCTCGGAAACGGTCGCCTGGGCGCCATGGTGTTCGGCAACATCGACGCCGAGCGGCTGCAGCTCAACGAGGACACCATCTGGGCCGGCGGGCCGTACGACCAAAGCAACACGAAGGGTGCGGCGGCGCTGCCGCAGATCCGGCAGCTGGTCTTCCAGAACCAGTGGAGCCAGGCCCAGAGCCTGATCAACCAGAACATGCTGGGCAACCCTTCGGCTCAGCTGGCATACCAGCCCGTGGGCAATCTGCGACTGACCTTCGGCAGCGCCACCGGCGCCTCGGAATACAACCGCTGGCTGGACCTGACCACGGCCACCACGACGGTGACGTACCTGCAGAACGGCGTGCGGTATCAGCGCGAGGTGCTCGCGAGCGCGCCGGATCAGGTGATCGCCCTCCGCCTGACCGCCGACAGGCCGGGCTCGATCACGTTCTCCGCGACGTTCGACAGCCCGCAGCGGACGACGCGGTCGAGCCCGGACGGCACGACCGTGGCGCTCGACGGCATTTCCGGCGACCAGAGGGGCCTGGCCGGCAAAGTCAAGTTCCTGGCACTGGCCCGGGCCGTCGCCGAAGGCGGCAGTGTCAGCAGTTCCGGCGGCACGCTGCAGGTGAGGGCCGCCAACAGCGTGACGGTGCTGATCTCCATCGGCTCCAGCTATGTGAACTACACGAATGTCAGCGGTGACTACCAGGGCATCGCGCGGCGGTACCTCGACGCCGCCAACGGCAGGACCTACGACGACCTGCGTGGCCGGCACGTCGCCGACTACCAGCGGCTGTTCGGGCGGACGACGCTCGACCTCGGCCGCACCGCGGCGGCCGACCAGCCGACCGACGTACGGATCGCGCAGCACGCGAACAGCAGCGATCCGCAGTTCTCGGCGTTGCTGTTCCAGTACGGCCGTTACCTGCTGATCTCCTCCTCGCGTCCGGGCACCCAGCCCGCCAACCTGCAGGGCATCTGGAACGACTCGCTGACCCCGTCCTGGGACTCGAAGTACACCCTCAACGCCAACCTGCCCATGAACTACTGGCCGACCGACACGACGAACCTGTCGGAGTGCTACGAGCCGGTGTTCAGGATGATCAACGATCTCACGGTCAGCGGCGCCCGCACCGCCCGGGTGCAGTACAACGCCGGCGGCTGGGTGACCCACCACAACACCGACGGGTGGCGGGGCAGCTCGGTCGTCGACGGCGCGACCTGGGGCATGTGGCAGACCGGCGGCGCGTGGCTGGCCACCATGATCTGGGACCACTACCTCTTCACCGGCGACCTGGACTTCCTCCGGCAGTACTACCCGGCCATGAAGGGAGCCGCGCAGTTCTTCCTCGAGACCCTCGTGGAGGAGCCGAACCTCCGATATCTGGTCACGAACCCGTCGAACTCGCCGGAGCTGACCCACCACGCGGGCGTCAGCGTGTGCGCCGGGCCCACGATGGACAACCAGATCTTGCGAGATCTGTTCAACGGCTGCGCCAAGGCCAGCGAACTCCTCAGCACGGACGCAAGCTTCCGGGCGCAGGTCCTGGCGGCCCGGGACCGGCTCCCGCCGATGAAGACCGGGTCACGCGGCAACATCCTGGAGTGGCTGTACGACTGGGTCGAGACCGAGCCGAACCACCGGCACATCTCCCACCTCTACGGCCTGCACCCCAGCAACCAGATCACCAAGCGCGGCACCCCCGCGCTGTACACCGCCGCCCGGCGGACTCTCGAACTGCGCGGTGACGACGGTACCGGCTGGTCGCTGGCCTGGAAGATCAACTACTGGGCGCGGATGGAGGAGGGCACGCGGGCGCACGACCTGATCCGCGCCCTCGTGACGACGGCCCGGCTCGCGCCGAACATGTTCGACCTGCACCCGCCGTTCCAGATCGACGGCAACTTCGGGGCGACGTCGGGCATCGCCGAGATGCTGCTGCAGAGCCACAACGGCGAGCTGCACGTGCTCCCGGCGCTGCCGGCGGCCTGGCCGAGCGGGAAGGTACAGGGCCTTCGGGGGCGTGGCGGCTACACCGTGGACGCGACGTGGAGCTCCGGCGGGGCAACCGAAATCCTCATCAGGTTCGACCGTGACGGGACAGTCAACGTACGCAGCCGGCTGTTCGCCGGCACCTACGAGGTGGTCGACACCACGACCGGCGGTGCCGTCAGCGTCGACAAGCCGGAGAGCGACGTCATCAGACTGACCGGCCAAGCGGGTCGCACGTACCGCATGACCGGGTCCGGCCCCGCGCCGACGAGCTACGTGCGGATCACCAATGTCACCACCGGCCTGGTGCTGGACAGCGGCGGGAATGTCGCCTCCGGCTCGAACCTCAAGCAGTGGAACTGGGACGGCAGCACCAACCTGCAGTGGCAGCTCGTTGACCTGGGCGGGGGGTGGTACCGCATCGTCAACCGCACCAACGGCATGGTGGCCGACAGTTGGGGCAACACCGCCAACGGCGCCAACGCCAGGCAGGCGGCGTGGAATGGCGGCAACAACCAGCAGTGGCGCCTCAACAACATAGGCAACGGCCGCTACCAGATCATCAACCGCGGCACCGGCACGGCCCTGGACGGTATGGGCAACAGCACCGCCGGCTCCACCGTGGCCATGTGGACGCCGAACAGCAGCACCAACAACCAATGGACCCTTACGGGCGTGTGAAAACCAACGACGTCACTGGAAGCCCGTCACGTTCTCCTTCGTCACCATCTCAGTGCCGGTGTCGATGATCGCCGGGACACGCTGGCCTCGGGCCGCGGCGACCGCGGTCTCGATGCCGGCCGAGCCCATCTTGGCGGGGAACTGGGCGACCGACGCCGCGATCTCACCTGCGGCGATGGCCTTCAGCTCGCCCGGTGAGGCGTCGAAGCCCACCAGCACGAGATCGCCCGGCTTCTTGCCGGCCGACTTGACGGCCTGGAGGGCGCCGAGGATCGGCGGCCCGCAGGCCCCATAGATGGCGGCGATGCCGGGATGAGCGGCCAGGATGTCCTGGGCGGCGTTGAGCCCCTTGGTCTGGTCGCAATCGGTGGCGGGTTTGGAGACCACGGTGACCCCGTCACCGAGCGTGGACAGCATGCCGGTGACGCGGTCGTCGAGCGAGGGGTTGGCCAGCCGCCCCTGCAGCACGGCGATCGTCGAGCCGGGCTTGACGCGCTCGGCGAGCCAGGCACCCGCCAGCTTGCCGCCCGCGAGATTGTCGGTCGCCACCACCGACGACTTACCTGCCCAACCGGGGATGTCGTTGTCCACCAGGACGACCTTGACCCCGGCGTCCACGGCCTTCTGCAGAACGTTCTGGAGGTTCGGGCTGGTCGGCGTGATCGCGATGGCCTTGACCCCCTTGGCGAGCATCGACTCGATCTGGGCCGTCTCGCCTTCGTCGTCCGTGCCGCTCTTGCCCTGGCCGAAGAGAACGTCGACGTCTGGATGATCGCGGTTCCAGGTCTTCACCGCGTCGACCATGGTGTCGTAGAAGTCGACTGGGAACTTCGTGATGAATCCAACTTTGATCGGTTCGGCGGCGCCGGGAGACGCCTCAGTCGTGGACGTACCGGAGCCGGTGGAGCAGGCGCCGAGACAGAGCGCCAGTGCGAGGGCCAGCGAGGCTGACCGGAGGTGTGGTGCCATCGTTCTCATCACTTTCGGGAGGGGCGGTGGCGCGGAACGCCGGAGGGAGGTCACGAGTCGCCTCCGACGATGAGCGAGACGATCGCCTGCCGGTTGTCCGGCGTAGGTCTCATCTCGCCGACTTTGCGACCGCGCCGCAGCACCGCGGCTCGGTCGGCTATCTCGATCACGTGATCCATGGCATGGGAGATGACAATGACGGCGTGGCCCTCCTCGCGTAGGCGCAGGATGAGATCGAGCACTCGCCGCGACTCGCGCAGCCCGAGCGCTGCCGTCGGCTCGTCGAGAATCACGACCTTCGACGCGAACGCCGCGGCCCTGGCCACGGCGATGGCCTGCCGCTGGCCTCCGGACATCAGACCGACCGTGGCGTGGGGGTCGGCGATCCCGACCTGGAGGCGTGTCAGCAACTCACCCGTCGCCCGGGACATGTCCCGGCGGCGCAGCAGCCGCAGGCCGCGGGGAAGCCAGCGCGGCCCGGCGATCTCCCGCCCGGCGTAGAAGTTCGCGACGGGATCCAGATTGTCGAACAGCGCGAGGTCCTGGTAGACGGTCTCGATCCCGAGCGCTCGGGCGGCGGCGGGCGAGCCGGTCGTCACCGCGACCCCGCCCATCTCGATGGATCCCGCGTCCAGCCGGTGCACGCCGCTGATGCACTTGATCAGCGTCGACTTACCCGCCCCGTTGTCGCCGAGGAGGGCGAGCACCTCACCGGGGAACACCTCCAGATCCACGCCGTCGAGGGCGAGAACGGCGCCGAAGCGCTTGGTGGCGCCGCGAACGGCCAGGGCGGGCGTCATGACCGCGCCGCCTGCACGACGCGGAAGCGGCTTTCCAGCCGCCCGCGGATGACGTCGGACTCGACGGCCACGACGATGACGACGCCGATGACGATCGGCTGGAGAAAAGCGTCGACGTCGAGCAGGTTCATGCCGTTCCGGATGATCCCGATCATGAGTGCTCCCACGAGAGCGTTGCCTACGCCGCCCCGGCCGCCGAGGAAGCTCGCGCCCCCTATGACCACCGCGGCGATCGAGTCGAGCTCGGCCAGGTCGCCGAAGGTCGGGGAGCCGGCGTTGAGCCGGCCGGAGGTGACGATCGCGGCGATCCCGGCGGCCAGGCCGCTCAGGACGTACACCGAGATCACCACCCGGTCGACGGGAATCGCCGCCCGCCGGGCTCCCTCCGGGTTCCCGCCGACGGCGTAGATCCAGCGTCCCCACACCATGCGCGTGGTGAGCAGGACGACGGTCAGCGCCACTGCGGCGACCAGGAAGGCCGAATACGGCAGCCAGCCTGCCGAGCCGCCGCCCATCGTCTGGACGATCTCGGGCATGCCCTGCTGGGGTTGCCCGCCCGACAGCCACAGGGCGAGGCCCCGTGCCGCGCTCAGGGTGGCGAGCGTGATGATGAAGGGGTGGGGCAGCCGGCCCAGAACGTAGCCCATGCCGTTGATCGCGCCGACTGCCATGCCGGTGGCCAGCATGGCGAGGACGACGACCGGTCCGGACGGTGCGGCGGAGTAGACCAGGGCCCCGGTCACGGAGGCGAGCGCCAGCGTCGATCCCACGGACAAGTCGATCCCCCGGGTGAGGATCACCAGGAGCTGCCCGATGGCGAGCACCGCGATCACCGCGCTCTGCGCCAGCACGTTGCCCAGGTTGAGCATGGTGAGGAAGGCGGGTGACAACATGCTCATGATCACGACGAGGAGCAGCAGGATCAGCGCTGGGCCGAGCCGGATGGCCAGCAGCGCGAGCCGCAGCGGATCGCTGCCCAGGCGGCGCGGGGCTCCGGCCTCGACGGTCACGTCATCTCTCCGGGGGCGGTGTCCACTCGCTTCCCCGACTCGTACGAGCGGATCACGGCGTGCGCGAGCGCGAGCGCGCGACGGCCGGCGCTGGCGTGGACGGGCGGCGGATCGCCGGCGCGCAGGGCGGCGAGCACCTCGTCGACGTGCCGGTCGAAGGTGGCGTGGAAGCCCCGGTCGGCGTCGTTGAAGTACCCCGCCTGCCACACCCTGCTCGTCTCGTCCCCGGCCGGCGTGTAGGTGTAGCGGCGGACGGTGTCCTCGACGAGGATCCGGCCGCCGGTGCCGTTGATCTCCAGCAGGTGGGTTCCCGGGTAGGTGTACGAGGAGTCGTAGGTCCCGAGGAGCGTCCCCACCGCCCCGCCGGCGAATCGCACGGCGATCGCCATCGTCGTGTACGGCGGCCCGCCGGTCATCTGCGCCGTCACGGACGCGATCGGGCCGCACAGGTGCTCGACCATGTCGAAGCCGTGGCACTGGGTCTCGATGAGGTTGGCGTGGGGGTGCCGGCTGGTGCCGGCCTCTCCGCCGAATCGCCAGGTCGCGAAGACCAGCCGGCCCAGCTCACCGCGCTCGATGGCCGCCGCCGCCAGCCGTACGGGACGGGCGTAGCGGTGGTTGAAGTTGATGGCGAAGAAGAGCCGGCGGGCCTCGGCTTCGGCGATCAGAACGTCCGCCTCCTCGAGCGAGAAGACGAGCGGCTTCTCGACCAGCAGCGGGATCCCCGCCTCGACCAACTGCCGGGTGGTGGCGAAATGGTCTTCGTTCGGCAGGCACACGGATATCAGGTCGGGCCGCTCCCGGGCGATCATCTCCTCCACGTCGAGATAGGGGCGTACACCGAACCGCCGGGCGCGCTCGACGGTGCGCTTCTCGGTCCGGCCCACGACGGCGCACAACTCGGCGTCCTCGCGGCAGGAGAACACGCGGGCGTGGTGGAAGCCCCACCAGTCGCCGGTGCCGACCACCGCGACCCTGGTCCGATTGTCGTTCACTGTCGTCTCCTCCTTGCCAGGGCGGCCTGGACGAGTACGACCAGGACGAGGAAGGTGCCGCTGACCACCTGCTGGTAGGCGGAGCTGAGCGTGCCCACCTGGTTGATCAGGTTCTGGATCACCTTGAGCAGCAGCACGCCCGCGAGGGTCCCCCCGAGCGATCCGGCGCCGCCGGTGAGCAGCGTGCCGCCGATCACGACGGCCGCGATGGCCTCCAGTTCCCTGCCTTCACCGAGGGTGGGGAGCCCCGAGGCGGTCTGCGCGGCGATGAGGACTCCCGCGAGGCCGGCCAGCAGGGAGTTGAGCACGTAGACGCGGACGCGGATGCGAGCCACCGGGAGCCCCATGAGCTCGGCGGCGTGCCCGTCCCCGTTCCCGGCGGCGAAGACCCGCAGGCCGAACCGGGTGCGGTTGAGCACCACGCCGGCCGCGGCGAAGACCGCGAGGGCGATCAGCACCGGGACGCCGACGCCGAGAACACTGGCCTGTCCGATCCGGGTGAGGGCCAGGTCGGCCGGGATGATGTAGACCTGGTTACCCTCCTGGGAAACCGCGAAGGCCAGCCCTCGGGCGAACAGCAGGGTCGCCAGGGTGACGACGAACGGCGCCAGCCGGGCCCGTCCGATCAGCAGCCCGTTCACCAGGCCGATCAACCCGCAGACCGCCAGGGGCAGCAGGACCGCGCCCGCCGTCCCCCAGCGGGAGCCGTACGCCGCCAGGACGCCGGACAGTGCGAGAACCGATCCGACGGACAGGTCGATCCCGCCCGAGAGGATCACGAACGTCATGCCTGTCGCGACAAGCAGCAGGTAGGAGGCGTCCAGCGCGATGGCGCCGAGGTTCCCCGGCCCGGTGAAGCTCGAGCCGAAGGTCAGCGACCCGAGGAGGATCACGAGGACGAGCACCAGGGCAGCCCCGTGTCGTCGGGCCAGCGCAACCACGCTCATCCGGCCGGCGCCGGCGGCAGGCGAGAGGGGGGCTGCACGTTCCGCCTGTCCGGTTGTCACGTCCCGCTCCTGTTCCGCTGCGCGTACACGGCGGCCACGATGATCGCCGCTTGGATCATCCGGGCGGTCGAGTCGTGCAGGTCGTGCTGGATGACCGTGGCGATGATGAGCTGCATCAGCAGCGCCCCCATCAGCGTGCCGAGGATCCGGACGCGGCCTCCAGCAAGGGGCGTGCCTCCCACGACCACGGCAGTGATGGCGCTCAGCTCGATCAGCAGCCCGGTGAACGAGGGGTCGCTCGCGCTCTGCCGCCCGGTCGTCAGCACGCCGGCCATCGCTGCGAGCACCCCGCTGATCATGTAGACGGTGACCAGCGTCCGCCGTACGGACAGGCCGGCCAGGAGCGCCGCGGGCCGGTTGCCGCCCACGGCCAGCAGCCTGCGGCCGAACGCGGCGTGGCGCAGGACGAACCCGGCGGCGGCGGCGACCGTGAGGGCCATGAGCACGGGCAGTGGGACCCCCAGCACCTGCCCGCCGCCGATGGCGGCCAGCGTGGGGTCGAAGATCTCGACGAGCCGGCCGTCCGCGAGCACGAGCGCCGCCCCCCGTCCGGCTACGAGCAGCCCGAGCGTGGCGACGATCGGCTGGATGCCGTAGGCGACCAGTCCCCCGTTCAGGAGTCCCACGGCCGCACCGGCGAGCACCGCGACGGCGATGGCGAGCCAGGGCCCGTAGCCGAGGTAGAGCGGCAGCAACGCCGCCGCGATGGCCATCGTGGAGCCGACCGACAGGTCGATGCCTCCGGTGCCGATCACCAGTGCCATGCCGAGGGCGACGATGGCCACCGGGGCTACCTGGACGAGCTGGAGCCGTAGGTTCGCGACCGTGGCGAAGTTCGGCGTGAACACCAGGTTGAACGACAGCAGGACGCCGAGGGCGAGGTAGACCCCGTAATCGGACAGCCAGGTCACCCGCCCCACCGCGCCCATGCGGCCGGCCACGGTCGGCTCAGTCATCGAACCGCCCACCGGCAGATTCGTCCGGGACGTCCGCGGCGATCAGCTCCATGATCCGCCGCTCGCCGATCTCCGCACCGCGCAGGACGCCGGCCGCCGTCCCGTCCCGCAGGACCACGACGGTGTCGGCGCCCTCCACGATCTCCTCCAGCTCCGCCACCAGCAGCACGCCGAGGCCTTCCTGAGCGAGCTCGTCGATGAGCCCCTGAATCTCCGCCTTGGCGCCGATGTCGATCCCCCGTGTCGGCTCGTCGAGGATCAGCACCGCGGGATGGAGACAGAGCATGCGGGCGAGCAGCACCTTCTGCTGGTTGCCTCCGGAGAGCTCGCCCACCTTCTGGTCGGGCGACGACACTTTGATCCCGAGGCGGCGGATGAATGTGCCGACGATGCGGTCTCGCGCCCGCCGGGACACCAGCCCGCCGCGGGTGAGCCGGGGCAGCGCCGCGAGCGTGATGTTGTCGCGGACCGACAGCCCTGGCACGACTCCCTCGGCCTTGCGGTCCTCCGGGACCATGCAGACACCCGAGCGGATCGCGGTGGCGGGGTTCCATCGCCGGCGGGCGCGCCCGGCCACCTCCACCGACCCGGCGTCGAGAGGGTCGGCCCCGAACACCGCCCTCGCCGTCTCCGACCGGCCGGAGCCGAGCAGGCCCGCGAGTCCCACCACCTCGCCCGGGCGTACCTCGACGGAGACGCCGTTCAGGGCGTGCGCGCGCACGAGGGACTCGGCCCGCAGAACCGGCGCGGCGCGGCCCACCTCGTGGGCCTCGCCGAAGCTCGTCACGCCGTGGCGGCGCACCTCGGCGACCGGCCGGCCGAGCATCGCGGCGACCAGGCCGATGCGGGAGGTCTCCCGGACGAGACCGGTGTGGACCAGACGGCCGTCGCGCAGGACGCTCACCCGCTGGCACACGCGGAAGACCTCATCCAGCTTGTGAGTGACGTAGAGGATCGCGATGCCCTGCTTGCGCAGCACCTCGATGACGTCCGCGAGCCGGTCCACCTCGCGCGGGGCCAGTGAGGAGGTCGGCTCATCCATGATCACCAGTCGGGCGCGCGCACTGACCGCGCGGGCGATCGCCACCATCTGCCGGATACCGAGGCCCAGCTCGCCGAGCGGCCGGCGGACGTCCACGGTCACGCCGTACCGGGCGAGGACCTCGGTGGCTTCCCTCCGCAGCCGTGACCGGTCGAGCAGCCCCAAGCGGGTGATCGGCTCCCTGCCGAGGAAGAGGTTGTCGGCCACGCTCAGCAGCGGGGCGAGCTCGACCTCCTGGTAGATGGTGCTGATCCCGGCGTCCTGAGCGTCGGCGGGTCCGGAGAAGGACACCGGCCGGCCGAGGTGGCGGATCGTGCCGCCATCCGGGCGGTGCACCCCGGTGAGCACCTTGATGAGCGTGGACTTCCCCGCCCCGTTCTCCCCCACCAGCGCGTGGGCCTCGCCGGCGTCGAGCCGCAACGAGACGTGATCGAGGGCGAGGGTCCCGCCGAACCGCTTGGAGACGGCGTGCGCCTCGCACACCGGTTCATTCATGTGCCTGCTCCCGGACGTCGTGGGGGCGGTCCGTGCCGCCCCCGACCTCAGTAGGCGTTCGTCAGTTCGGCCTTGGCGTTCTCAGGGGTGTACTCCTTGTCGGAGATGATCGTCTTCGCCGGTACGCCCTTGCCGGCGTAGAAGTTCTCGAGCGCCTGGAAGGCGAGTGGTCCGAACCGTGGGTTCGACTCGATGACCGCGGCGATCCAGCCGTCGACGATGCCCTGGACCGCCCCGCGGGTGCCGTCGATCGTGACGATCTTCACGTCTCCCGGCTTCTTGCCCGCCGCCTTGAGCGCGGCGACGGCGCCGAGGGCCATCTCGTCGTTCTCCGCGTAGATGGCGCTGATGCCGGGGTTGGCGGAGATGAGCTGCTCGGTGACCGCGCGGCCCTTCTCACGGGTGAAGTCGCCGGTCTGCTCGGCCACGACCTTCAGCGCCGAGCCCTTGGCGGCGAGCTGATCCTTGAACCCCTTGGTCCGGTCGACGGTGACGTTCACCCCTGAGGCTCCGAGCAGGATCGCGACCTCTCCCTTGTCTCCGGTCGCGGTGATCATGGCGTCGGCGGCTCGGGCGCCCTGCTTGACGAAGTCGGAGCCGATCCAGCCGAGGTAGTCGACGCAGGCCTTCTTGGTGGTGAGCAGCCGGTCGATCGTCATGATCGGGACTTTCGCGGCCTGTGCCGCCTTGAGCGCGGGGTCGAGCCCTTCGGAGTTGAGCGGGGAGATGATCAGGACCTTGGCACCTTGGGCGATCATGCCCTGGATGTCGGCGATCTCCTTGTTGAGGTCCGACTGCGCGTTCGTCGTGATCAGCTTGATGCCCCGCCGAGCGGCCTCGTCCTTGATCGACTGTGTCTCGGTGATCCGGAACGGGTTCGCCTCCTTCTCCGACTGCGCGAACCCCACGGTGACGTTCTTCAGGTCGAGCTGGGGCACACCGCCGTTGTACCGCTCCGGGGTGCACAGCGACGCGTCTCCAGAGGTCGCCTCCACCTGCTGCTGGGCGGACGCGCCGGCGTCCGCGGGGCCGTCGCCGACGGACTTGGTGCACGCGCTCAACGTGAGCGCCAGCAGGCCGGCAGCGGCCGCAGCCGTTGTTCTGCGGGGCATCAAGTGACCCTCCTTCCGAGGGAACGGGCACCACCTGCCATAACTTGCATTGTTTTGACAGGAAGTTGAGAGGATGATAGCCACGGCGGTTACCGATGTGTCAATATGCGTCGCCAGAACAACATGTGATGGCGGGCCGCTTGGATGCCTACAAGCTGCTCATACACGGAAACGGCGGAGGGACCGGTGTCGCTGACTCGTTACGCGCCCAGAAAAGATGTCAGATTGGGTCAGAACTCATCGATTCATGTCAGCAATGTGGACGTCGACCTGCGCGCCGACAAGCCGGTCCACCATGACGGAGTCCGCCTTCAGGTCTGTGACCAGGACGCTCATGCGCTCGGTGGACACGGTCTGGCACATCGTGTCGTGACCGATCTTGGAGTGGTCGGCGAGGACGACGACCTCGCGGCCGGCCGCGGCGAGGGCCTGGTCGGTGGCGGCGGCGAAGACGTTGGGCGTGGTCAGTCCCCTCTCGGGGGTGACGCCGTCGCCCGACAGGAAGGTCTGCGCGCCACGCAGGCCCGCCAGGTGCTGCTCGGTGATCGGCCCCACGAAGGCGTGGATGGACCGGCGCAGCGTGCCGCCCACCGCGACGACTTCGATGTGGGGCGCGTCCATGAGCGCCTCGACCACCATGGTGGAGTTGGTGACGACGGTGAGGGACGGCAACTCGGCGAGCCGACGGGCCAGCGCCGCGGTGGTGCGCCCGGGACCGAGCAGGACGGCGGTGCCGGGCTTCACGAGCGTCGCGGCGTGGGCGGCGATGGCCTCGCGCTCGGCCGCCACCGCGTCGACGGAGACCGGACGCGACGCCGCGGGGAAGACGGGCAGAGTCACACCACCCCGAGTGGCGTCCAGCAGGCCCTCGCCCACCAGCGACCGCAGGTCCCGCCGGACAGTGGACTCCGACGTGCCGAGCGCGCCGGCCAGCTCCCGGAACGAGGCATACCCGTGCTCGTGCACGTGCTCCAGGATGCGGCGTCGCCGCTCTGCGATCAGCATGGGACCGGGCTCACTCATCTATGGTCGGGCACCTCTGGGACGCTACTTTACTCCAGAAGTTGTCAACAGCGGTCAATTGGCGGAACCGGACATACGTCGCATCGTATGGCTCGCGCTCACTGTCCGGCAGGAATGTCCGGGGCGGGTACGACCGGCGGACCACCTCGCGCAGCTCTCCAAGAGAACCGATGCCCCCGTGGGCCATGACCTGGACGAGGAGGTTGCCGATACCGGTCGCCTCGACCGGCCCCGCGAGCACGGGCCGCCCGCCGATGTCCGCGGTGAGCCGGCAGAGCGTATCGCTGGCAGCGCCACCGCCGACCAGGTGTACGGCCTCCACCGGGCGGCCGGTCAGCTCCTCTGCCTGCTCCAGGACCAGGCGGTAGGAGCACGCCAGGCTCTCCAGGATGCAACGCACCATCGCGGCCCGGCCCTCGGGCACCGGCTGGCCCGTCGCGCGGCAGAACGCCGCGACTCGGGCCGGCATGTCCTCCGGCTTCAGGAAGCCCAGGTGGGTGGGATCGATCAGCGGGCCGAAAGCGGGTGCGGCCTCGGCCTCGGCGACCAGGTCGGCGTACGAAGCGCCGGTCCCCCAAGCCCGGCGGCACTCCTGCAGCAGCCAAAGGCCGTTGAGATTGCGCAGGAACCGCACAGTGCCGAGCACGCCGCCCTCGTTGGTGAAGCCGGCGAGGCGGGACTCTGGGGTGGTGATGGGCCCGGCCGTCTCCACGCCGACGAGCGACCACGTGCCGCAGGAGACGTACCCGACTCCGCCAGAGGAGCCGCTCGAACCGGAGCCGACGGGGAGCGCCGCCACCGCCGACGCGGTGTCATGACCGGCCACGGCGACCACGACGGCCTTGCCTGGCCGGCCGGATTCGTCCCGCAGCGGCCCGGCGACCGTGCCGGGCTCGACGATTTCCCCGCCGAACAGACGCGACGGCAACCCGAGCCGGGCGATGAGGTCGCCGGCCCAGCGCCCGGTCCGGGCGTCCAGGAGCTGGCTGGTGCTCGCGATCGTTCGCTCGGTAAGCGACTCGCCGCTCAGCCAGAGGGTGAACAGGTCCGGTAACATCACCAGCCGATCGGCGGCGTCCAGCAGCGGCGACCCGGCGTGCGCAAGGAGCTGGCACGAGGTGTTGATGGGCAGCGGCTGCACCCCCGTCACCTCGTAGTGCTCCTGGGAGGAGACCAGGGCGGTCAGGCCCGCGGTGTAGGGGTCGCGATGATGCCGGGGGTTGGCCACGAGCCGCTGGTCGCGGTCGAGCAGCCCGAAGTCGTTGCCCCACGCGTCCACGCCCACGCTGACGACCCGACGCTCGGCGGCGACGCGCCCGATCCCGGCACGTGCATCCGCCAGCAGGCGCAAAACGTCCCAGTGGAGGCCGCCGAGAACGCGAACCGGCACGTTGGGAAAGCGGTGGACCTCGCTCACCACGAGACGCTCGCCGTCGAACTCACCCGCGAGCACCCGTCCGCTCTCCGCCCCGAGATCCACGGCGACGTAGGTGGGCACAGGCCGAGCCTATCCTGCTCACGGTTGAAGACACCTTCTGAGCGAGCTCGGGACGCTGCCGTGGCCGGCTTCCTGCTCAAGGACACCAAACCGGAGCAGTCGGCGCAGGCTGTCCGTACCCTCGCGTCGACGGCGCGATGGGCCTCGTCAGGAGGGCCGCATTCCTATGGGACAGCCACTGGCCGGGACGTCAGGCCGTGGACAGATGCCCGGCTGCGACGCGGAGCGTCGACTTTCGGACCAGCAGGCGAGTGTGATGGACCACGCCTCCTGACACCGCAGGCGTTTCTCCTTCGACGAGTTGGATGAGGAGTTCCGTGGCGATTCTGGTTGCTCCGACGGGATCGAGGGACAGCGTGGTGACCGGCGGTGTTGTCGTTTCGTAGGCACTGGACTCGCTCGCACAGGCCACGAGGAGGTCTTCGGGAATCCGCAGGCCATGGCCACGGGCGGCCGACAGCACGGCGTGCCCGCATCGGTCGTACGGACCGAAGATGGCGTCAGGAGGATCGTCCCGGGACAGGAGGCGGGCGACGGCAGGGGCCGGATTCTTGCGTCTCATGAGTTCGAGCCGGGCGGGCTCTCCCCGCTCGGCACACCACTCACGGTACGTTGTCATGCACGCCTGGATGTAGGAGTCGGTGGTGTCGCCGCCCAGCAGGGCGACCCGCTGTGCTCCGGCCTGCGACAGGTGGTCCAGCACGCCGCGCACCGCGCCTTCGACATCGTTGTCCACCCAGATGTCGTACGGCTCCGCGCTGGCCGGCCTCCCGATGTGGACGACGGGCACGCCGCGCATCAGCAGATCGGCACGAACCCTATCGCCCTTCGGGCTGTCGATCAGCAGCATGCCGTCGACGGGCAGAACGGCCCACCGCTCCAGGCCGAGAGCGGTGGGTTGCACGACGAGCCCATAGCCGTGTTCGTGTGCGACAACGGTGGCGGACTGGATGGCCTGGGAGAAGTAGGGGATTTGCGCGAAGCCCCATGAGGCGGGGTGGTCGGTGGTGACGGCCAGGCCCAGCGTTCTCGTGTGCGCCCTGCCAGGAAGGTAGCCGAGCTCTCGTGCCACGCGCCACACGTGGTCACGCGTGCTCTGGGACATGCGGCCGGCCGAGTTGAGCGCGTTGGAGACGGTCGCGATCGACACTCCGGCCACTCGGGCCACATCTGCCATGGTCACGTCAGGTGAGGGCTTTCGGGGCACCTTTACAATCGTACGCTCGTGGCGTTTCGCGGAGGTTACCCGCCGGCCGTCATTCGGCCGTCTCCACCGGGACGAAAGACCCGCCGTGACCAGGGATGATCAGGCTCGGACGCAGGGCGAGCACGCGCTCGCGCGATCGTCTCAACGCGTGGCCGTCCTCGGCCAGCGGGTCATCGGCCGGCCCGTCGGCACTCCACCACAAATGCGTGGCGACGACCAGCCCTTCATCGGTCTCCGCCACCGTGGTGATGTCCTCCGCCGTGTGCCCCGGGGTTCGCAACAGCCGGACCGAGGGCGACAGCTCGAAACCATCGGCCTCACGCTCCACCCACTCGTCGCCGGAGTAGATCGCCCAGTGGTCGTGGAAGCGGGCCTCGGGGAACAGGGCGGCGTTCAACGTGTGATCCGGGTGGTGATGAGAGAACACCACGTCGGTGACCTGCTCGGGTTGCAGACCCAACTCGGCGAGAGGGTCCAGGATGAGCCGGCGGTGGGCGACCATGCCCGGATCGACCACGGCGATCAGGTCGCCTTCCCGGATCAACGTCACGGTGCTGGCGACCCGCTCGTCGGCGTATCCGTCCGTAAGGACGTGAACGAATGCTGGCATGCCAGGCAGCATACGGAAATCGTTGCCAGCGAGGAAGATAGCGACCGATTCGATCGCCGTTCTACGGCCATGCAACGAGATTGTTACCGTACGGGGTTGAGGTTAATTCGTTAATCAACCTCAATGGCCCTCACCCGCAAGCTCGTCTGGGTGGAGGTACGGAATGCACAGTCGCATACTCGCGATGGCCGCCGCGCTGTCGTTGACCGCATGCGGAACGGCGGCGAAAACGGAGGCGGCTCCAGCCGGCGGCAAGGCGATGGTCGCGCCCCCTGCGGTGATCAAGGACGGGGAGATCGTCTACTGTTCCGACATCTCCGCCCCGCCGCTGGAGTTCTACGACAAGGCCAAGAAGCCTATCGGTGCCGACGTGGAGATCGGCGAGGCGCTCGCGGCCAGGCTCGGTGTGGCAGCGGTATGGCGCAACACCAAGTTCGCCTCCATCGTCCCTACCTTGGTGGCCAAGCAGTGCGATGCGATTTTGTCCCAGCTCTACATCAAGCCAGAACGGGAAAGGGTCGTCGACTTCGTCCCCTACATGTACTCCGGGCAGTCGATCCTCGTGGCCAAGGACAATCCCCGGCGCGTCACCGGGCTGGACGAGAGCCTGTGCGGACTGACCGCGTCGACGCTCATTTCCACCACGGCCGCCACGCGTCTCGAGGATCAGTCCAAGAAGTGCGAGGCGGCCGGCAAACCCGCCATCAAGCTGACCCGGTTCGATCAGGACATCGCCGCGCTGCAGGAGCTGGCGCTCGGCCGGTCGCAGGCATACGCGACCACGAGCGAGACCGCCGCCTACTACATGGGGCAGAAGCCCGGCCTCTTCGCCTTCGCGGGAGAGTCCTTCGACAAGATCAAGGCCGGCATCGCCGTACGCAAGGGCAACTCCACACTGCAGAGCGCGCTGGGCAAGGCGCTGCAAGAGATCCGGGCGGACGGGACGTACGACAAGGTCCTGGCCAAGTGGAACCTCCAAGTGGACAGGCTGGAGCCTTGAGTTTCGACCCGGCGTTCTTCTGGGACGCGCTCCTTCGCCCGTCGGGGCCGTTTCTCGAGGGGCTGTGGCGCACGGTCTACATCTCGGTCCTCGCCCAGTTCCTGGCAGTGATCATCGGGCTCGGCGTGGCGCTGATGCGCCGATCCAAGCGCCGCTGGGTCACCGCGGTGGCCGGGTTCTACATCTGGATCCTGCGCGGCACCCCGCTGCTGGTGCAACTGGTTCTCGTCTACAACGGCCTGGCCGCGGCCGAGATCTATTCCTTCTCCGACCTCACCCTGCTCGGCGTGACCGTCACCGGCGTGTTCCAGGCCGCCCTTGTCACGCTGGCGATCAACGAGAGCGCCTACATGGCGGAGATCATCCGTGCGGGGATCGACTCAGTCGGGAAGGGGCAGTCGGAGGCGGCGCTCGCCATCGGCATGACACCGCGCTCCGCGATGAGATGGATCATCCTGCCGCAGGCGCTGCGCTTCATCGTCCCGCCGCTCGGCAACAACTTCAACGCCATGATGAAGACCACCTCGATCTTGAGTGTGATCGGCGTGGACGAGCTGTTCCTCAACACCCAGGCGATCAGTTCCACGACATTCCGCACATTCGAAGTGTTCATCGTCGCGGCTCTGTACTACCTGATGCTCACCACCTTGTGGTCCTTCGTCCAGGCTTGGCTCGAGGCCCGGCTGAATGCATCGGCCGGGATATCGCGACCTCCGACGATAGGGCAGCGGCTCTTCGGCGGCGGGCGTGCCGTGGTCCGGGCGGAGGCGCCATGAGCGTGATCGTCCGAGCCGAGCACGTCACTCGCGCGCTCGGTGGCCACGTCGTGCTCGACGACGTCTCTCTCGAGGTGAGTCGCGGCGAAGTGGTCGTCCTCATCGGCCCGTCGGGCGCCGGCAAGACCACGTTCCTCCGTACGGTGAACCATCTGGAGACGATCGACAGCGGCAGCATCACGGTCACCGGTCGCCTCGTCGGCTACCGCCACGGCAAGGACGGCAGGCTCGTGGAGGAATCCGCGGCCGAGGTCGCGAGGCAACGTCGCGACATCGGCTTCGTGTTCCAGCACTTCAACCTGTTCGCGCACATGACGGCCGCGGAGAATGTCTGGCACGGTCCCGTGCGGGTCAGGCGCGTGCAGAAGGCGCAGGCGGTCGAGGACGCGCACCGCCTGCTGGACCGCGTCGGCCTGGCACACAAGGCCGACGCCTACCCGGCCAACCTGTCCGGCGGGCAGCAGCAGCGGGTCGCGATCGCCCGCGCGCTGGCGATGCGGCCGACGCTGATGCTCTTCGACGAACCGACGAGCGCGCTGGATCCCGAGATGATCGGCGAGGTGCTCGAGGTGATGAAGGAGCTGGCCCGCGAGCACATGACGATGCTGGTCGTGACCCACGAGATGGGCTTCGCCCGCGAGGTGGCCGACCGGGTCGTCGTCATGGACGCCGGGAAGATCGTCGAGGTCGGCCCACCCGCCCAGGTCTTCACCGATCCCGTCCACGAACGTACGCGATCGTTCCTATCCAAGATCATCTGAAAGTGCCATGACCTATCACTGCGCCATCGCCAGCCCGCACGTTCTCGCCACCGCCGCAGCCAAGAAGGCGATCGCACGCGGCGGCAACGCCGTCGACGCCGCGCTCGCGGCCGCCGTGACGCTCACCGTCGTCTATCCGCACAACACCGGACTCGGCGGCGATCTGATCGCTCTGATCAGATCCCCGGACGGCAGGATCTCCTGCGTCAACGCCAGCGGTCCCGCCCCGGCCGGCATCGACGTGGCGACGCTGATCTCGCGTTACGGCGGCCAGATGCCCGTGTCCGGGCCTGACACGATCACCGTCCCCGGCGCGGTCGCAGGCTATGCCGCGCTGCACACCTCCGGTGCCGCGCTGACATGGCCCGACCATTTCACCGCCGCCATACGCCATGCGGAAAGCACTCCTGTCGTTCCGGGCCTGGCAGCGGCCATGGCCGAGGCCGGAGATCTGATCGCCGCCGACCCTGGGATGCGGACCGTCTTCGGGTCACTGCGCGTCGGCGAAACCCTGCGCCAGGAGGCGTTGGCCGCGACGCTCACGGAGATCGCGGCTCAGGGCCCCGAGGTGTTGTACGGCGGGCCGTTGGGCAAGCGACTGGTCGCCGGCCTGCAGGCGCTGGCGGTCCCCATCGCCCTGGACGACCTGGCCGCCTACGAGGTCGAGCAGCCCGATCCGCTCCACCGCGCCTTCCGGGGTTTCGACGTTTACACCAGCCCGCCCAACACACAAGGCTTCCTGCTGCTGCAGGCGCTGGCCGCGCTGGAGAGGACGGACCCGCACGGAGAGGATGCCGGGCAACTGGCCGCGATCTTTCACGGAGGCATCGCCGACAGGACCCGCCATCTGGCCGATCCCCGGTTCGCGCAGATCGACGTGGACGCCCTGCTGCTGGGCCCCTCCCGCGAAGCGGCCGGGCCGGCCATCACCGGCAGGGCGAGTGGCGACACGGTCGCGGTCGTGACCGCGGACAGCGAAGGGTACGCGGTCTCGCTGATCCAGAGCCTCTTCCACAGCTTCGGCGCAGGGCTGCTCGAACCCTCGACCGGCATGGTGATGCACAATCGCGGGGCGTTCTTCTCCCTCGACGCCGCCTCGCCCAACGTCATCGCGCCGGGCAAGCGTCCGGCACACACGCTGATGCCGGTCATGGTCACCCAGGAAGAACGGCTGGCCTGGTCGATGGGCACGATGGGAGGCAAGGCCCAACCGCAGATCCTCACCCAAGTGCTGCTACGGCTGCTCGACGGGGAACAACCCGCCGACGCGGTGGCCGCGCCCCGCTGGGTCGTCGGCGGTATGGAAGCGGGCCAGCCGGAGGACACGATCAGCCTGGAGACGGATCTCTCCCCGCGTACCATCGCAGCTCTGACCGCGACCGGCGCGCCGATCGCCCCGCTGCCGCCGGCATCAGAATGGGTCGGCCACGCACAAGTCGTCGGGGGTGCCACCTCAGCAGGGAGCGATCCTCGCTGCGATGGCGCCTCCGCCGTGGTTTCGCTGGCACCGGAAAATCCCCAGACCGACATCTCCTGAGGCGACGCGGGACAGGGTCAGTGCCCCGATGTGGCGGGTGCAACATCACACGCGCAGTGTTCGTGGCAGTCCAGGCCGCAGGCGACGATCATATGCGCGGCTACCCGGGCTTCAACCTGGCGCGCTTCTTGCCCCGATGCCGGGGTGAGGATCCGGTTCTTCTGACTGTGCACGAGATCGCGTACCTGACCACGGAAGGCGGCGAACTGCTGATCGGCCATCAGCGCGGCCCGGCGCCGGCCACCGAGCGCCGGCGACACCGAAGACGTCCGGCCGGCGCGTGAGCGCGGCTAGGCCGTCACGGTGGGCATGATCCAGCCCGGCGCGGTCGGCATTGCCGCGCCCATCCAGGTGTCGGACTGGGCGACGGCGAGCCTCGGAGTGGTCCAGCTCGGTGTCAAGGCAGACGATGCGCTCGTTCCCACCGTGATGGACGCCGCGGCCGAGGCCAGCGCGCGGCTTTCAGGCGCACCCCGAGCCGAAGCGGCCGAGTGCTACTAGGGGTTGCGGCACACGTCAGTCCGGGCGGCCGGCGATCGCCTCGCGCCGGAATTCGCGGGGTGAGAGCCCGTATTCCGATCGGAACAGCTTGCTGAAGTGGCTGGGGTCCTTGATGCCCCAGCGACCCGCGATGGTCTGGGCGGGCAGGTGGGCCAGTGCGGCGTCGGCGAGGTCCTGGCGGATGCGGTCCAGCCGGCGGCGGCGTACGTGGTCGCTGACGGTGTGGCCTTGTTGCTGGAACAGTTTGTGCAGGTAGCGCACCGAGACGTGGTGGGCGGCGGCGATCGCGGCGGGCGGCAGGTCGTCCCCCAGATGGCGGTCGATGTGGTCCAGGACCCGCTCCAGCAGGGCGACGCCGTCGCCGGGCGGGGCCGGCCGGGACGACTCGTGCAGCACCGTTCTGAGCACGGCCGTGACGTGGTGTCCCAGCTCGTGGCCGGCCAGTGGGCCCAGCCGCGCCGCCTGGTCGGCCAGCTCCATCAGCATGGCCCCCAGGATGCGCGCGCTGGGCGGCCCGAGGATGTCGCGGTTGGCGGTGAAGCCGCGGGAGATACTGAACGCGGCCGTGGAGAGCCTGATCAGGAAGTAGCGGTAGGGGCCGTCGAATTCCAGCCGGAACGGCCGCGAGCCGGAGTAGAGCAGGAACTCGCCGGTGGACAGCGGGGCGAGGCGGCCGTCCTGTTCCAGCCGGCCGTTGCCGTCCCGGAGGAGTCCGAGCAGGTGCTCGCCCGCCGGAGCGGCCGTTGACCGCAGGGAGCTCACCCGGACCCGATCCTCGCCGGTGATCTCGCACGCGCCCAGCGCGCCGAGGCGGTACGGCCTCGTCTCCGCCTGGTAGGGACGATCCTCGTCCCGGACGAGAACCGCGTCAGAGGCACCCGCCCCCTGACGTGCGGCCGTGTCGAGATAGCCGTAGACGAGGGTGCCGTCCGGCCTGTGCTCGATGGGCATGGCCCTCCTTCACCGGCCGTTGCGCATGCTCCAGTGTCGGGCCGGGCGCTGTAAGACCACAAGTGTGCGCTGCCACACCAATTCGTCCGCTGCCTGATGGCGATCATCTGAACATTCCTCAGGTGAAAGGCGGACCCCGGCGTGGACGTTCTGCTCGCCATCGTGGGCCAGTTCGGGCTGTACGGCCTGCTCACCCTCGGCGTCGCGATCATCTTCGCGGCGCTGCGGGTGGTGAACCTCGCCCAGGGCGACCTGGCGATGACCGGCGCGTACGTCGTCGCGACCGTTACCGGCGCCGCGTTCGGCTGGCGGGTGCTGCTGGCTCTCGTGCTGTGCGTCCTGCCGCTCATGGTGATCGAGCGAGCGCTGCTGCGGCGTCCGCTGGCCGACGGCCTGGCCACGATGCTGGTCACCTGGGGTGTGGGCATGGCGTTGCGGCAGGGCGCCGAGCTGCTGTTCACCTCCACGTCCCGGTCGGTGGCCGATCCCGTGGGCGGCACGGTCGAGCTGCTGGGCACGCCCTATCCGGCCTACCGCCTGGTGGCCGGCCTGGTCGCGGTGGCGGTCATCGGAGCCGTCCTGCTGGTGACCTACCGGACGGGCTGGGGGCTCACGCTGCGCGCGGTCGCGGACAATCCCACGATGGCGGCGCTGCTGGGCACCGATCCGCGCCGGATGCGGATCGCGGCCTTCGTCGCCGGCGGGCTGCTGGCGGTGCTGGCCGGGGCACTGTACAGCCCGTTGCTCGCGGTGAATCCGACGATGGGCTTCGGGCTGCTCGTGCCCATGTTCTTCGCGCTGCTGTTCAGCCGCCCCGGTGCACTCGGGACTGCGGTGGCCGCGGCGTTCCTGGTGGCCGCACTGGCCGTGCTGCTGCGTACCTGGCTCACCGACACTCTCGCCGACGTGCTCTTCTACATCGTCGTCATCGGGACCGCGGCGCTCCGGTCGCGTTCCCACGTACGGAGGTTGCTCTCATGGTCCCGTCGCATCCTTACTCCCGCGCGGCCGTAGCCACGACGGCCGCCGCGGCCCTGCTGTCGCTGGCGGCGTGCAGCGGCTCGGCCGTGTCCAGCGCCGCCGGCGACGCCGGCGCGGCATTGAAGATCGGGGTGGTCCTCCCGCTCACCGGCCCAGTGAGCGAGACGGGCAAGGCGCTCCAGCGCGGCTTCGAGCTGGGCGTGCGGAAGATCAACGACAGCGGAGGGGTCAACGGCAAGAAGGTCGAGTACGTGGTCACCGACGATGCGGGCGACCCGGCGACCTCCACGCAGCTGGCCCGCAAGCTCATCCAGCAGGACCGCGTGTCGATGTTGTTCGGCACCATCACCGGCGACACCGCGGAAGCGGTGAGCAAGGTCGCGAACAACTCCGAGGTGCCGTTCGGCACCGCCATCCTGGGCGACACCGAGCGTTGTTTCCGCTACGCGTGGGGCTTCGGCGAGTCCACCCGCCAGATCCTCCTCCCGAGCGTTCCCGAGCTGATTCGCAAGCACGGCAAGCGGGTCGCCATCGCCGGGTCGGACTACAACTATCCGCATTTCTACGCCGGCATCGTCAAAGAGGTCGCCAAGTCGGCCGGCGGGACGATCGTCGCGGAGGAGTACAGCCCGCTCGGCCAGACGGACTGGCAGTCGGTCATCACCAGGCTGAAGGACGCCAAGCCGGACGTGCTGCTGTCGATGGTGGTCGGCGCGGACGCGGTGGCCTTCAGCAAGCAGGGCCAGCAGTTCGGGCTGTTCCGCAGCGAGCTGGGCTACGACGGCGCGCCGTTGGACGCGGATTACTATCCGGCGCTCAGCGATCTGGTGAACGGGCGCACCCACGTCGTGCGCTGGACCGATCGGCTCGACAACGCCGAGAGCAAGAAATTCGTGACCGACTACCGGGCCGCGTACAAGTGGACGCAGCCCATTCCCGAGGTGGCGGGCAACGCCTACTTCGGCGTCCAGTTCTTCCTCGCCGCCGCGGGCAAGGTCGGCCGCAACGACCCCAAGGCGATCAACAGTGAGATCGGGCGGATGCGGTTCGACTCGCCGCTGGGCAAGGGCACGTACTTCGAGCCGGCCAACCACCTCCTTCAGGCGGACATGCTGGAGACCACCATCGGGCCGGGCGGCGCCTACGCGGTGACGCGTAACCTCGGCCAGATCACCGACACCGTGGCCAAGCAGGGTTGCCCGTGAGCGCTCCTCGCCTGGCAGGCGCCGTCACCGCGCTGCTGATCGTGGCCCTGGCGGCCGCGCCTTTCGGGCTCAGCGCCTTCGCCGTTGCCACCTTGACCCTCGGGCTGTGTTTCGGACTGTTCACCTACGGGCTGGATCTGGCCTGGGGACGGGCCGGGCTCCTCAGCGTCGGCCACGCGGCCTTCTTCGGCTGCGGCGCCTACGCGGTGGCGCTGAGCGAGCAGCACGGCATCCCCCTGATGCTCGCGCTGGCCGTGGCTCTGGCGGCGGCAACGATGATCGCGCTGGTCGTGGTCCGCATCGGCCTGGCATCCGGGGTACCCGACGCGCCGCTGATCTTGCTGACGCTCGGGGTCAGTCTGCTCCTTCAGAAGGCGGCCACCACGCTCACGTCGCTCACCAACGGGACCAACGGCCTGCCGGTGTCCACCTCGGACATCGTGTCCACCTACTACCGGACACTGGTCGCGGTCGTCGTGGTGGTGGGGCTGTGCACGTTGCTGATCGTCCGCAGCCGGTTCGGGGCGCGCCTGACGGCGGCGGCCCGGAATCCGGAACGTGCCGCGCAGTCGGGCATCGACACCGTCCGCGTCCGCTCGGCCGCCTTCGCCGCGAGCGCGGTCGTGTCGACGATCGCCGGTGCCTTGTACGCCCCCGTGGCCGGACTGGTGTCGCCGCCCGTGTTCGGCCTGGGGTTGTCGACCAGCGTCCTGGTCTGGCTCGCCCTGGGCGGCCGGGAGTCGACGCTGGGCCCGCTGCTCGGCGCGGTGGCGCTCACGACCGGCCAGCAGATCCTGGGCACCGCCTGGCTGGGCTGGTACGTCTTGGGGCTCGCCGCCCTGTTCGTCCTGGTCGTCCAGGTCGCGCCGGCCGGGCTGGCCGGGCTCGCCCGCTCCTGGCTGTCGGGCGGCAGGCCCGGCGTGGCACTGCCCCCGGCCCCCTCCCGGGACAGGAGGACATCGCCCGCGGCTGCCTCCCTGGACCAGCGGGCCGATACGCCGCCCGCGGCCGGTCGCGACGCCGCGCTGTGCCTGGAGGGGATCGCCAAGTCCTTCGGCCCCGTCCGAGTTCTCGACGGTGTGGACCTCGTCGTACCGCCGGGCCGGTGTGTCTGCCTGATCGGGCCCAACGGCGCGGGCAAGAGCACGCTGCTGGCCATCGTCGCCGGCCAGCTCGCGGCCGACGCCGGCACACTGCGCATCTTCGGCCGGGACGCGGCGGCCGTACCGGTGCACCGCCGGGTACGCATGGGCTTGGGTCGGATGTTCCAGATCCCCAGCGTCATCACCGCGCTGTCCCCCGCCGACAACATCCGGTTGGCGCGCATGGAGGCGCCGGTCCTGGCCGAGTTGCCGGAGGAGTACGAGGATCTGGTGACGAACGACGCGATCGAGGCGGGCACCCTCCCCTTGGCCGACCGCCGCCGCCTGGAACTGGCCATGGTGCTGGCAGGCGCCCCCAGGCTGGTCCTGCTGGACGAGCCGACAGCGGGCATGGGGCGGCAGGACGCCCGACGGCTGACGCAGGAGCTGAAACAGGTCACCGTACGGACCGGCTGCGCCATGCTTGTCGTCGAACACGACATGGAGATCGTCAGAGAGCTCGCTGACGACGTCGTCGTACTGCACGGCGGCCGGATCATCGCCCACGGCCCCATGGACGACATCGTGGCCGACACGGCTGTGCGTGAGGCGTACCTGGGAGCGGGCCGATGCTGACGCTGAGCGGAATGTCCGGCGGATACGGCCAGGCGAACGTCGTCCGCGAAGTGACCATGGAGGTCGCGGCGGGCGAGGTGGTCGCGCTGCTGGGACGCAACGGCACGGGCAAGACGACCCTGCTGCGCACAGTCTTCGGCCTGGCCGACCGGCAGGGCGGCGAGGTCGTCTTCGACGGCCGTCCCGTGCCGCCGGGCCGTCCCGATCTGCTCGCCAGGTGGGGCGCCGCCCTCATGCCTGAGGACCGCGGCGTCTTCCCTTCGCTGACCGTCGCCGAGAACCTCCGGCTGGCCACACGGAGAGGGTTCGTCCCGGCCATCGACCCGCGGGAGCTCTTCCCGCTGCTGACCGAGCGGGCCGGCCAGCCGGCCGGCACCCTGTCCGGCGGGCAGAAACAGCAGCTCGGGGTGGCGCGGTCGATCCTGGCCGGGCAGCGCATGATAGTGATCGACGAGCTGACCCAGGGCCTGCAGCCCTCACTCGTGAGCGAGGTGCTGGCCGCGCTCGCCACCGTCGCCGCGCACGGCGTCGCCGTGATCGTCGTCGACCAGCATGCCGGGCTGTTGCTCGATCACTGCCACCGTGCCGTCGTCATGGAGGCGGGCCGGGTCGTGCTCGACGCGCCGGTCGGCCAGGAAACCCGTCAGCGGCTCGACGAGCTGCTCATGGTCCGCTGATTTGCCTGTTTGGAGCTGATATGGATCCCTTCGCCGCCGCCGTCGACCTCGCCACAGCCGTACGCAAACGAGAGCTGAGCCCCGTCGAGATCGTCGACACCTATTTGCACAGGATCGACCGCTACGATCCCGGCCTCACCTGCTTCGTCTGGCGGAACGACGACGAGGTGCGCGCCGCCGCCCGGCGGGCCGAGCAGGCCATCGCCGATGGCGCGGATCTGCCGCCCTTTCACGGAGTGCCGATTCCCATCAAGGAGCTGACCGAGGTGGCGGGGCAACCGGCCACCTACGGATCACTGGGGGTGAATGATCATCCACGGACTTCGAGCGAGCCCGTGGTCGAGCGGTTCCTTGACGCCGGATTCCTGCTCATGGGGCGTACGAACAGTCCGGAGATGGGCCTGCTGTCCACCACGGAGAACCGCCGCTTCGGCAGCACCCGCAACCCCTGGGACCCGTCCCGCAGCCCCGGCGGGTCGAGTGGCGGCGCGGCGGCCGCGGTGGCGGCCGGGCTGAGCCCGGTGGCGCACGCCAACGACGGCGGCGGCTCCATCCGCATGCCGTCGTCCAGTTGCGGCCTGGTTGGGCTCAAACCCAGCAGAGGGCGGGTGCCGCAGCAAGTGGCGGCATGGGAGCACGCCACCGTCGAGGGAGCCGTCACCCGCTACACGCGCGACGCCGCCGCGCTGCTCGACGTCATGTCCGTGCCGGACCGGCTGGCCTGGTACCAGGCGCCGGCGCCGGAACGCCCCTTCGCCGAGGAGGTGGGGCGCGACAGCGGGCGGCTGCGCGTCGGCCTGCTCACTCAGGCGCCCACCGGCCTGCCGGTGGACCCCGTGTGCGTCGAGGCGGCCGAGCGGGCGGCGCGGCTCCTGGAATCCCTTGGGCACGACGTCTTCCCCGTCGCTCCCCGCTTCTTCAGCGAGGAGGCCATCGCGGGGTACGCGCAGACCGTGCTGGACGCCAACCTGTGGGCCATGCCCTACGACCGGCCCGAGCTGGCCGAGGCGCATCTGCGCCGCCGGATGGAGCGCGCGGCGGCCAGGCACTCCGGCGAGTACGTGGAGGCCGCGTTCCGCCTGCAGCTGGAATCCCGTGCCGTCGTCGCGCAGTGGGGCCGCGACTTCGACGTCCTGCTCACGCCCACCATGGCCTGCCCCCCGCCACCCGTCGACGCCGTCCTCCAGGAGGCCAACGACAACCCCGATGGACTGCGGGTCACCGAAACCCAGATGATCTCCTTCACCGCGGTCTGCAACATCACCGGCCTGCCCGCGATCACCATCCCCCTGCACAGCTCCCCCACCGGCCTCCCCATCGGCGCGCAGCTCGTGGCCGGCCCCTGGGACGAGGCCGTGCTCATCCGCCTCGCCTCCGCCCTGGAAACACTGGACCCATGGCCGCAGCGCCGCCCCGCACGCTTCACCGCCTGACAACGGACTGCCTCAAGCAGCCGGCTGACGACCCGCGAGCGGTAGGTTGCCGATGGGCGCTGCTGTTCACCTGCCCCGCCCGGCCCTCCCGGGTCAGGGTCTGGTCGTTGGAGACCCGGACCAGCTCGTCAGGGCGAACACCGTGATGACTCCGAACCCCGATGGCCGTCACGACAAGTCCGGAGAGAGGGTTCACGCTCGTCGGCCGGCGCGACTCAGCAGAGCTGTCGCCGCGACGGCGAGCACTGCCAGAAGGGAGAGTGCGGCGGCCGGGCCGAGAACCGTCCACGGCGCGAGCTCCGCGTATGACTGGTTCTCCGACAGCAACCGCCCCCATTCGGGTACGGGCGGCTGCTCGCCGAGCCCGAGGAAACCGAGGGAGGCAAGGACGAGGACGACGGTCGGCAGCCGCAGCAGGGCGTTGCGCAGCAGTGGCGGGACCAGGGCAGGCATCAGATGACGCCGGATCAGGTGGCGGCGGCTCGCTCCCAAGGCCACGGAGACGGCTATGTGCGTTGCGGCGCGTTCCTGCTCCAACAGCGCGGCGGTCTGGGCGGCGTACGGGCTCCACCCGACGAGGCAGACGGCCAGCGCCGCGCCAAGCGCCGACGGTCCGGTGACGGCAGTGACCAGCAGGCCCGCCAGGATCACCGGCAAGGTGGACACAATGTCGGTCAGACCGGCCGTGACCTGGCGCGCCAGTCCGGCGAGCACACCGAGGACAAGGCTGACGGCGGTGACGGCGAAGGCCAGCGCCGCGGTGCGGAGTGCGCCGTGCCCCAGCCGGGCGAGCAGATCGCGCCCGAGCGCGTCAGTGCCGAGCGGATGCTCGTACGAGGGCGCCAGCAGTCGCCCGGCGGTGTCCACCTGGATGGGGTCACGCAACAGCCCGAGCCCGACGACGGTGGCGAGCAGCAGGGCGCACCCGACGGCCACGGCCGGCAGCGCGCGTCCAGTATGCAGGCCGGGCAGGGGTAGCGACGGCAGCACCCCGTCGCGTAGAGCAGGGCCGAGCATGGCGCGTCGCGCCAAGCGTACGAGCAGTCCCGCGCCGGTGCCGAGCAGGATCAGGGCGAGGCTTCCGCTCTGCAGGACGGGCAGGTCCTGCGCGATGGCGGCATCGAGGGTGAGCATGCCGAGGCCGGGAATGGCGTAGATCTTCTCGACGGCGACCGCGCCCCCGGCCAGGCTGACCACGGTGGGCAGCAGTTGCGGGAGTACGCCGGGCACCGTGCGACGCAGCGCGGCACGCATGATCCAGCCAGGCGGCATTCCGCTGGCGGTCGCCGCACGGGGCCAGGGCTCACGGAACGCGGCGGGCAGCGCCTGGTCGAGCAGTCCGCCGATCATCGCGCCGGAGGGCACACCGAGGGCGAGCGCGGGGAGCACCATCGACGACGGCCCCTCCCAGCCATACGGCGGAAACCAGCCCAGGTGCACGCCGAGGACGGTGGAGAGTACGGCTGCGAGCAGGAACTTGGGCAGTGCCGCCACCACCGCCGCGCCGATTCCGGCCCTGTCGCGGGTGAGCCGGCGATGGGCGCCCAACCACAGCGTCCGGGCGCAGACCATCGCGGCGACGGTGAGGGTGACCATGAGTGCGGCCGAGGTGAGGGTGAGTGAGACGCCGAGCGCGGTGCCGAGGGCGGGCGCCACCGGCTCGCCGGAGACCCAGGAGGTCCCCGCGTCGCCACGTACCAGAGCTGCCAGCCAGTGGCGGAGAGCGGCCACCGGACCAGCGTCCAGACCGAGTTGTTCACGTACGGCGGCCAGTGCCTCCGGGGACGGGTCCTGCTCGCCGGAACGGGCACGCAGGACGGTGAGCGCCGCATCCGTACCGGAGATCCAGGGCAGCAGGGCGATGACGGTCAGCAGCCCGGCCCCGGCGAACAGAGCGCCGAAGAGGCCGGCCCAACGGGCGCCGAAGCCGTGGGACCGGCCGAGGGCCGGCGAGCGGAGCCGCGACTCCGCTGTGGTGACACTCATGTGGGGCCCTCGTGACCGCTTCGGCTACTTCAGCCGGGTGTCGAGGCCGACCAAGGAGCGCTCGCGCGGATCAAGGATGGCGCCTTCGACGTCGGTGGAGATACCCTGCAGGACCTTTTCGTGGATGAGCGGCACGACGGCGTCGGTGGACAGGACGGCGGCTTCGGCGGCCATCACCTTGTCCTGGCGCGTGCCGGCGCCGGACTCGGCGGCGGCCGAAATGGCCCGGTCGACGGCCGGTTCGGCGAGCCGGGTGATGTTGTAGGAGCCCTTGCTGGTGTAGTCGCTGGCCAGGTAGGCGACCGGGTCTCCGGTGTCGAGGAGCGTCACCCTGGAGAAGACCAGCGCGTCGTACTTTCCTGCGAGCAGATCGGCCTCCATCTGCGAATATTCACGGACGTCCTGCTTCACGGTGAATCCGGCCTTCTCCAGTTGCTGCTGGAGCACGCTGGCCACCTCGGGCAGTTCGGTGCGATTGGTGTAGGTGGCCAGGGTGATGGCTGTGCCGCCGGTCTGCTGCTTGACCTGCTCGGCGGTGGCGGCCTTCACGATGTGCTGGACGGTGACGTGCCTGTCCCGGGTCCAGGGGATGGCGGGGCCGAACAGTCCCTGGGCGGCGTCGGCATAGCCGCCGAAGACGCTGTCCACGAGTGCGGTGGGCTCGACGGCCTGTCGGGCGGCGGCGCGCAGCGCGGCGTCCCGGAAGACACCGCTGCCGGTGTTGAGCAGCAGGCTGTCGGTTCGGGTGGACGGGACCTCGTGGAGGGTTCCGGGTGCGAGGAGCTCGGCCTGGGAGGTGGGGATCCACTCGGCGATGTCGACGGATCCGCCGCGCAGGGCGTTGGCGCGAGCGGTGCCGTCGGCGATCCACGAGACGTCGATGCCGGCGGCCTTGGCCTTGCCGCCCCAGTAGCCGTCGAAGCGGTCAAGGGCGGCTTGGGTCTTGCCGCTGAGCTTGGAGATCTTGAAGGGGCCGGTGCCGGCAGCGATCGGGCTGACGGCACCGTTGGATCCATATGCCTTCGGGGAGAGGATGCCCAGGGCGGGAGAGGCCAGGCGCAGCGGCAGGACAGGGTCGACGGTGCCGGTCGTGAGGACCACGGTGTCGGCGTCCTGCGCCTTGGCGGTCAACTCGATGTCACTCAGCACGCGCGGTGCCGGCTCGGCGTCGGAGGCGTGTGCGAGGGCGTTCGCGACGGCTTCGGCGGTGACCTTTGTCCCGTCCTGAAAGTGGGCGTCGCGTAGTTCGAAGGCCCAGGTGGTGTCGTCGGCCTGTTTCCAGGAAGCGGCGAGTGCGGGCTTCGCGGTGCCGTCGGCGTCGAGCCTGGTCAGGCCTTCGACGACGGAGAGCTTGCTCAGCACCGTGGCGTCGTTGCTGTATGGAGAGAGGGCCTGGGCCGGTGGCACGGCCAGGGCGACTCTGATGCGCTGTTCGGACCGGGCGCCGCCCCTGCCGGCGGAGCCATCCGAGAAGCAGCCGGCGAGTAGCGGGGCTAGGAGCAGCGCCGCGGCGAGGCGGAGGGGGATTGTGCGCATAAGAGTAGTCCTGTGGTGCCTGGTCCGAGTTGATCGAGCTAAGGTTAGCCTAACTTAACTGTTTCGCTTTCAATCAACCTCTGCCATTCAGCGGGAGCCGAGACGAAGGACGTCGAGGGCCGTCAGGGCCACGTGCAGCTCGGTGCGCCGCTGCCCGGACTCCAAGTCGCAGCGGCAGATCATGTGCTCTGCATGCGCGCACCTGTTCCTCAGGCGGGCGGTGGTAGCGCCGGACGAGTTCCAGAACGAGACCGGCGGCGCCGACCGTGGCCGGCTCGTCGACGTAGCGCCGCACCAGCACCGGTTCGCGGGGCAGCGGCATGCCCGTGGTCAGCACCAGTTCGCCGCACGCCTATAAGGTGATGGACGTCGAGCCGTCTCAGGTGATCCACACCGCCCAGGGCTGGGAGTACGACCTCATCCCCACCCGCGAACCGGCGTCCTCCGGCCGGCGGCCTGGGCCGTCCGGCCGCGGGGGTTCATAAGCGCCACATCGGTCACGCCCCGGACGGTGTCGCCGTCCGGGCGCGCGCTCACGCGGGGAGGCCGGGACTCCACCGAAACGGCTCAGTCCCTCGGTGGTGCTGTGCTCTCTCGGACCGTGAGGGTCGTCGCGATCTCCAGTCCCACCTGGGCGCTCGGTGAGATCGTCCGCGTGGAAGGGGCCGACCGGATCGCTCTGCGAGCCCGCTCCACCGGTGAGCTGCTGGACGGGTCCTCCTTCAATGTCGTCGACTGGGGCGGCGGGGCGTTCACCCTGCGTGACGCCGCCACTGGCCGCTACCTCAGTGTCCAGGACGACGGATCGCTGGCCGCAGACCGGGAGGTGCTCAAGACCTGGTTCATCAACGAGACCTTCCGCCTCGAACCGGTCCCCGGTGGCGTAGTGCTGCGCAACGTTCGCACCGGCCGGTTCGCCGCGGTCGACCCCGTCGATGGGCGGCTCAGCGTCACCGCCGAAACCCCCGCCGCCGAGTGCTGGGAGCGGGAACTCCTGCATGACGGCACGGCGGAGGCCAGGGCCGCCGCCGAGGACGCCGACGTCGCCATCATGGTGCTCGGCAACCACCCGCTGATCAATGGCCGCGAGACGGAAGACCGCCGGGATCTCGCGCCGCCCGCGGGGCAGGAGGCGCTGCTGCGCACGGTCGCCGAGATCCGCCCCGAAATCGTCACCATGAGCAGCTACCGTTCCTAAGGACTGAGCATGAGTTGCAGGTGCTCAGCCGAACGCTCCGAACGGTGTTGAGCGTTCTGGTCGCCCGCGTTCTCACCGTATCCGGGCGGCGCGGATCGTGTCCGTGGTCCGGGGATGCGGGGGCGGGGTCCCTCACGCCCGCGGGCGCCCGCTCGGGCCTGGGCGGTCCGATGCCCCCGCTCATCGCTCCGGTGAGCAGGGGGCGGTGCCGTCCGTCGCCGGATCGGGTGCCCGAGGGCGCGTCTGCCGATCGCCACAGCGGCCGCGTCGTGGCGGGTGGGCGTGCGTTTGTTGCTGGTCAGTGGGGCCTGCCAGTGCTGGGCACCCCACTTGGAGGTGTAGGCCGGATCGGCGGCGATGATGGCGATGCCGGTGGCCTCGGCCATCGCGGTCAGCCGGGCGCGCAGCTTGCCGGTGGGCATGCCGGAGATGAGCTGGCGAAAGCGTTTGCGGCGGCCGTGCTTCTCCCGGGTCTTCTCAGCGGCGAAGTCCAGGTCTTCGATGGCGATCGCTTTCACACCGCAGGTTTGGGCCCAGTGCAGCAGCCGGGTCAGCGCGTGGCGGACCTGCGCGTCGCGGTGGTCGGCGTTCCCGGACAGGTCGTAGGGGAAGCGGCGCGGGTTGCCGATGGGGTTGCCGTGGACGTCCAGGCGCCAGGCCGCCAGGTGGTCGGCGTTGGTGTCCACGCCGATCACGCCGTGCGCCAGCGCGGCCGACATGGGAACGGCCGGGGCCGGTGGGACCTGCCAGGAGGCGGTGATGTACCAGCGTCCGCGATCGACATCCAGGTGGATGCGGTAGGCCACGGCCCGGTTGGCTTCGATCCGATCGGCCCATTGGGTGCCGCGGTGCGCGAAGCGCACTCTGGAGGCCAGGATGTAGCGGCCGTGGGGTGCGTTGGCCAGGTGTGCCAGCGGGGCGGGCAGCCGGATGGACACCTCCCCGTCGGGGGTGATGCGGATGGTCTCGTTGCCGTACCGTTTGCCGGACTCGCCGTCGGCGGCCAGGAACCAGCGTGCGGCCTGCCATTTCTGCTGCCATTCGTCCTTGGTCAGGCCGGCGTCGTCCAGGTGGTGCCGGGTGCGGGCCAGGCGTTTGCCGCCGCGCACAACGCGGACACGCCCGGCCTGCTGGTCGGCCTTCTCCCGCTGCAGCCGGTCGGTCAGCACGCGCAGGCGGCGACTCTTGGCGTGCCACTCCTGCGCCGAGCGGTAACCACCCGGGCCCTTCCGGCTTCCCTTCTCACCCACCGGAAGCGACAGCCGATGCTCGATGGTGGCGATGGCGGCTTCCCGGTCGGCGATGTGCGCGGCCTGGCAGCGGCGGGCCAGCGCCCACTGATCGTGGCTGGCCTTGGTGATCGCCCCGGCCCACCGCGACGACGACAACCCGGTCAGCTCGCGTTTACGCGCCGCCCAGGCGTCAGCGGAGTGCTCCAGCCCATCGGCGCATCGCCTCTTCAGATCGCCCGAGGCCAGCGCGCCCAGATACGCGCCCACCAGGCGCAGCACCTGCTCATCGGCGGCCGTGAGGTTCTTGAGCCGATCCCGGACGGCCACCCCGGATGGGCCGCACGCGACGAACGGCGCCTCGATCGTTCGCAGCTCAGCCATGCTCAGCCGCCTCCAGAGCCTTGCGGGCCCGGTTGCGTGCCGACCGGCGCCCGTACAGGCGGGCACAGAACGAGGTCAGCACCTCCACCATGTCCCGCACCAGATCGTCGTCGGCCTCGCCATCGTCCAGCACCACCAGGCGGCGGCCATGCGCGGACAACACCGCTTCGACCAACTCGACGTTCATACGGCCCAGGCGGTCTTTGTGTTCCACCACGACCGTGATCACCTGCGGGTCGGCCAGCAGCCGGCGAACCTTCGGACGGGCACCGTTCATCCCCGAGGCGATCTCGGATTCGACCCGTACCACCGGATGCCCGGCCTGTGCCGCCCACGCCGACAGCCGAGCCACCTGCCGCTCCAAATCGGTCTTCTGGTCAGGGGAGGAGACGCGGGCATACAGCCCTACACCGCCCCCTATGCCCGGATCGGCGTTGGCCTCGACGTTCACCAGAATCGTGCGAGGCCCGACCCGCTCGGCGGGAACCGGAAGCGTGCCGTTACGGAACCAGCGGTAGGCAGTGTGGGGACTGATCCCCTGTGCCCGCGCCCACTCCGTAAGATTCACACCGGCACCATAGCACACTCAAGTAACATAATGCATACTCATGCACACTCAAATGCCAGCAGCCTCCGACCCCTACGCCCTGGACTGGGCCGACAAGCACCTGCCCGCCATGGTGTGGACATCCCACGGCGGGCAGGAAACCGGCCGAGCCCTGGCTGCCGTCCTGCTCGGCGAGGCCGACCCCGGGGGTCGGTTGCCGCAGACGTGGTATCGCGGCGACGACGAGCTCCCGCACCCGCTGGACTACGACATCATCAAGGCGGGCTGGACCTACCAGTACCACCGGGCCGCCCCGCTGTACCCCTTCGGCCACGGACTCTCCTACGCGGAGTTCGCCTACGGCGACCTGCGGCTCTCCTCGGGGACCCTGGCCACGGACGGTGCGGTCGACGTCTCGATGACGCTGACCAACACCGGAACCCGGCCGGGATCCGAGGTGGTGCAGCTCTACGTCCGAGGGTTGAACGCTCGCTACGAGGCCCCGCGGCTGCGGCTCGCCGACTTCCGCAAGGTCATGCTGTCACCGGGCGAGAGCCGAGAACTCACCTTCCGGCTGTCAGCCGAGCACCTCGCTCACTGGGACGTGGCCGGCGGGGCGTTCAGCATTGACCCCGGCGACTATGAGGTGCTGGTGGGCCGCTCCGCCGGTGACATCACCCAGGCGGCGCCGATCACGGTGAGCGGTCCCACCCCCGGGCCGCGTGTCGTCGTCGACAGGAGCACCTCGGCCGTCGACTTCGACGACCACACGGGCATCACCCTCGTCGACGTCACCCGCACCGCGGGCGACGCGGTCGCTCCCGCCAGTCAGGCCCAGCCCGCGACGCTGCTGTTCCGCTCCACCGACCTGTCCGGGGCCATCCGCATCGAGGCCGAGGTCGCCGGTCTGAGTGCGGGGAAGCTGGAGTTCCTGGCGGGCGACCGGCTGCTTGCCGAAATTCCGGTGCCGGTCACCGGGTGCCGCTACGCGTGGACGACCGTCGCCGGAGACCTGAAGACGTCGCCGGAAGGCATTCATGACCTGCAGGTGAACCTGCACGGAGACATCCGGCTCGCCGCGTTCCGCTTCGGCTCGACAGTCTGAAACGAGCGATGCGCCCCGGTCCCCGGCCGGACGTCACCCACGTCGGATGACGATCATCGTTCATCATCCCGTTTGGCGTCCTGCTCGCGGTCGCTCTGTCGGTCGTCCAGATGCTCGCCCGCTTCATGATCGCTCGTGCGACTGGTGCCCTGCCGCCGATCGCGGCATGGGCGAGATAACCGATCTGTCCGTGGCTGTCGCACGAAGTCGTTGATCGAGCGGAGGTTGAGCTGTCTGCCGACGTTGTGACCGGGTTCGTTGGCAGTGGCCTCCTTGGGTGCGTGACCGTCGAACGCGATTTCCAGACGCCAGCCGTCACGCCGCAGGATGACCGTAGGGCCGGAAGATCGCGGGACGGTCTGCACATCCCAGCCGTGTCGGTGTGCCCGGTGGGCAAGCGCGTGTGGATTCACCGATTCGTACTCCTTGTTCGAACGGGTCCAGCGGAGTCGGCGAACGGGCTGTCACGGGACTGATGCGACTTGTAGGCGGTTGGTCGATCCCTTCTATCGAAGGGACGGTGGAAGTCCGGTTTCGGTTCCATGGCGAGCTTTGATGGCGGACCAGGTTGCTCGCTCAAGGGACGGATCTGCAACCCGGTTCGGACTGGCGGTGGGCCCTCTACGCCGTGGCCGCGTTCCTGCCCCTGAATGGGGTCTCGCTTACGTGGGAGGTAATCGACAGGCCGCACGGGACCGGAAAAACTCCTGACATGAGTAGTGACACCCGTGCCATCGTCGAAGAGTTGCTTCGCCGGATCGCCGAGGGCGATCATGACCGCACCGCCGAGTTGTTCGCCGAGCAGTTCGACTGGCGGCTCGACTGGCCCACTGATGGGCATCCGGCGGTGCCGTGGATCCGACCGCGGTCGAGCCGGTCCGATGTGGCGGACCATTTCCGGTCACTGAACGCCCATCATGTGCCCGAACTGAACGGCACGTCGGTCGCGCGGATCCTGGTCGACGGTGCGGATGCTGTCGTGCTCGGAGAGATCGCGCAGACGGTGAGAGGCAATGGCGCCGCCTACACCTCGCCGTTCGCGCTACACCTCTCGGTCGAGGAAGGACTCATCGTCCGCTACCACATTTACGAGGACAGCCTCACGGTCGCGCGAGCCCTCAGTGCTTGAGTTGAAGTCACAGGACGCATCGCTGAGGTTTTTCGTCGGCGAGAAGGCCGTCGAGGGAGTAGTTGAACACTGTCGCTATCAGCTTCCGCATGATCAAAACTGCGTGGTCTCGGGTCGTCTGGGGACCGTGCTTGCTAGAGGACCGTGCGTGTCCCGGGCCGCAGCGCTCGCGCGGCCGCAGCGTCTGTGGCCTGTCACAAATGCTTTAGACGCCACTGCCGCCCGGAAGGCATCGGTGCCCGCTCTACTGGCTGGATGGGTGCTTGGACGCGCGAGTCACACGGTGCCGCCGGACGCCCACGCCGCTCCCTCATTCCCGGTGCGCGCCTGTGGGGCCAGGGACTGATCGGGCCGGGAAGTCCCGCTGAGGCTGGGTCGCCCGGCGGAGTCGCGCCGACGTCCCGCACCGGCCGTCGTCCGTGTTTTCACCCGGTCAAAAAGTTCCGCCAGTGTGCACTTCGACACAGACTCGCGAGCCTGACTACCGCAAGAGTGGACCACGAAAGGCCAGACGTCCAAACGACGGGACAACGGGCCGGGCGATGCAGTCTGACAAGCAGGCCCGCCGTCACTTCATGAATCACGGCACCATTACGTCGATCTCCAGGAAGATGGCCGTCGTCGGCACGGGCACCGCCCTGGCCAGTGGTCTTATAGCCGCCGGTCTGATGAACGGTGCGGCCGACGCCGCCTCCCTCTCTGTCGCGAGGACCGCAGAGCCGGCGAGCGTTCACCCGTACGACGGAAAGGATCCCTACAGCAGCGGGTGCGCCAAGTCCAAGGTGAACACCGGGAAGAAGGCCTCGCTGAGCAACGAGGTCGGGGACAGCCTGGGCACGATCCGGCTGTTCTACTCTCGTCACTGCGGCACCAACTGGGGCGAGGTGTCGGTCGCCACGAGAGGCTCCGGCACCATCACGGTCTACATCAGCACCAAGAGCAGATCTTTTACCTATCGGCCCGGGAACGGCGGACACCACTGGGGCAACATGGTCTACGCCCCCAGCGGCGTCTGCGCCAAGGCTACGGGCACGGTGAAGACCGGGGTCGGTCGCGCCAACAAGGGCAGCGGCACCACAGCGAAGGCCTGCGACTAGCGACGCCGGACCCCGCGTGGGCACGCGGGGTCCGGCGCCCATCTCACGGTTCCCAAGGCACCAACTATCGATCACCTCACCGAGGGTTGAGGATCTCGGTGATCCGGAGGAAGCCGTCGGTGCCGTGGCCCCGTCCGATGGCGCGGCGCGCCAGGCCTTCGGCCGCACGCATCACGCCCGCCTCGATGCCATGGGCCTCGGAGGTGTGGACGATATGGGCCATGGACGACACCGCCGAGGTGATCGGGTTGCCCTCACCGGAGAACCTGCTGTTGTCCACGTCCTCCGCAGCCTGCTCGAAGATCGGAGGAAGGATCGTACCGATACCTGCGGCGAACGGCGCCAGCTCCCGCGCGGTGACCCCTTCAGCTCTTGCCACCGCCAGCGCGTGCGCATACCCCGCCATCGCGGTCCAGAAGATGTCGAGCAAGGCGATGTCGTATGCAGCCGCCCGGCCGATGTCCTCACCGAGGTGGGTGTGGGTGCCACCCAGGGCGTCCAGCACCGGCCGGTGCTCGCGGTAAAGCCCCTCGGGACCGCTGTGGAGGAACACCCCGGCCGGTGTGCCGATGGTCGTGATCGGCGTCATGATCGCACCGTCCAGGTACCCGATGCCGTGCTCGGCCGCCCAGGTCGCGGTGTCTCGGGCCCGGTCCGGGGTGTCGGCGGTCAGGTTCACGACGGTGCGCCCCTTGAGCGCGTCGGTGACCGCACCGCGCCGCACGATGGCGTCCACCGCGTCATAGTTCACCACGCAGACCACGGTCAACCTGCTTGCGGCGACCGCATCTTCGGGCAATCGCGTGCTGACCGCGCCCCGCTCGACCAACGCCCCGTCCTTGCCCGGCGTCCGGTTCCAAGCCGTGGTTGGCAGGCCGGCGTCCAGGAAGGCACTGGCCAGGGCCCGGCCCATCGGCCCCAGGCCGAGCACGGTGACGGCAGACTGTTCAGCGTGTGAGGTCATGCCTTAACTCCTCGATAATGAGCAAACGGTGATGAATGGGGATGAAGATGACGCGCAGCCGTGCCCAGGACCCGAACGTCTGCGGAGTGACCGCCGCGATCGCCGTGATCGACGGCAAGTGGAAGACGATATTGCTCTGGCTCCTGGAATCCGGTCCGCGCCGCCCCGGTGAGCTACGCCGGCGGCTGCCGGGCCTCACCGAGAAGGTGCTGACTCAGACGCTGCGGGAGATGGAGGCCGACGGACTGGTCCACCGGGAGGTGCACGATGTACGGCCGCTGAAGACCGTGTACTCCCTGACCTCATTCGGCCATGAGCTCTCCGAAGCGCTGGCACCGCTTTCCGACTGGGGCCATCGCCGCCTAGAGAAGCTGGCCGCATCGCAACCAGTCTCTTGAAACACCGCCAACCTCCCCATCTCATCTGGATGTGAGGGCCCTTCGGCCCGCACGACCAAGCTTCAGGCCGCCATGGGGCGGCCGACAAGTACCCACAAAAAGGTGGCTACCGCAGGTAGCGCGGAGTACTGGTGCGGCTACGCCAACTGACCAACCTGACCCTCGCCAGCGCCGTCCACACCCAACAGCAGGACACTCCCGCACCCACACCCGACAACGTCATCGGAAACCGACGGGTTCGCCTCTGCCACAACCCAGCGAAGAAGTCCTGCGCCTGCGTGGGCTCTCAGGCTCACGGCGGCGCACTGCGGCCTCGTGTCGCACGTTCCAGCGCTTATCTCTCGGACGAGCGAGATCAGGCGTCCCGTCTGACGATCAGGGCGGTCGCGGGTATCGCCACGGCGGCCAGGTAGATCGCCATACCAGCCAACGCGAACAGTTCACCACGGGCGAGATGACCGGCGAGGTTGGGCAGCAGGAGCGCTCCTAGCCGCTGGCCCCAGGGCGGTGGCAGGAGGTTGGCGATCGTGGGGAGCACGAATAGTAAGGTCGCAACGGCCGTGATGGCCGCCGTTGCGGAGCGGGTAATGGCACCGAGGCCCAGCCCGACCAGCCCGGCCACCATGGTGGCCAGGCTCACGCTGAGCAGCCGTGCAAGTTCTTCGGTCAACGGACCTGTGGCGCCGGGGATCGGCCGGTCTGCGACGATCAGGCGTGAGGTCAGGTAGGAGCCGAGCACGGCCGTCAGGGCAACGACCAGTGTGATGCCGGCGACGACCAGTGCCTTGGCGGCGAGGAACACATGCCGCGCGGGCACGGCGGTCAGGCTCACCCGGATCATGCCGGTGGCGTACTCGGAGGTGATGGCCAGGACGGCGAGCACGGCCATGCAGAGCTGGATCAGTGGGCCGACGGACTGGTCGATGGGCAGGGCCTGGAAATTGACCCGGCGTTCGGGCGGAAGGCTGTCCCAGAAGCCGACCCCGATCCATGCCATGACGATGTTGATGACGACTACTGAGGCGGTAGCGGCGAGGACGATGTAGGTCGACCGCACTGAGCGGATCTTCACCAGCTCGGCCCGCACCACCGAGATCATTGAGCGTCCTCAGGAAGCCGGGCTCGCCTCCTGGACGGAGTCGTGCCAGGTAGCGGGCGGGTGGCTGCGGCCCTGACCATCGCACCGAGGTCTGGCACGTGCCCCTCGGTCGGATGTCCGGCTTCGACCTGAGACGGTGGCTGGCCGAGGGCGGGGTGTCCAGTGGGGTCGATCATTCGCAACATGGCCCAACCCTCCCTCGCGGGGAAGGACGAGCGCATCGGAGCGGGGTCCGTAGTCGCGCCTCCGCCCTGGGGTGGACGCCGGGCCGCGAACGTCCCGCGGGGTTCACCCTGGGGATGATGGCCCCGGGTGGGTGATGTGCGGGGTGACCAGTCCGCTCTCGTAGGCGATGATCACGAGTTGGGCCCGGTCGCGGGCGGCGAGCTTGGCCAGCAGGCTTCCCACGTGGCTCTTCACGGTCGCCTGGGTGACCTGGAGGTGGGCGGCGAGCTCAGTGTTGGACAGACCGCGGGCGATCAGTGTCAGGACTTCGCGCTCGCGGCCGGTCACACCGGCCAGGGCCGGGACGATGGGGTTGGCCGGTCCGGGCCGGCGGGTGAACTCGCTGATCAGGCGCCGGGTCACGGTGGGAGCGAGCAGGCTTTCCCCGGCCGCGATGACGCGGATCGCGGACAGCAGATCAGGCGCAGGGGTGTCCTTGAGCAGGAAACCACTGGCGCCCGCCCGGAGCGCGGCATAGACGTACTTGTCGAGATCGAACGTCGTCAGGATCAGGACCCGCACGTCCTTGGTCTGCGGTGAGCCGCAGATCAGGTGGGTGGCCTCGATTCCGTCCATCTCGGGCATCCGCACGTCCATGAGCACGACGTCCGGCTGCTCGCGGTGGGCCAGGTCGACGGCCTGGATCCCGGTGCCGGCCTCGCCGACGACCTGCAGATGCGGCGCGGTTTCGATCAGGACGCGGAAACTGCCTCGCAGCAGGGCCTGGTCATCGACGACCAGGACGCGGATCGGCGAGTTCACCGCGTCGCGTCCACGGCGGCGTCGGGTTGGAGGGGCAGATGGGCCGTCAGTGTGAACCCTCTCTCGGGGCGTCGCCCGGCGGAGAAGGTTCCGCCGTACATCAGGACCCGCTCGCGTATCCCGATCAGGCCATGCCCGCCGTCGCCGTCTCTGGCTGCCCTACTGCCGGGGGGCCCGTCGTCGCTCACCTCGATTGTGACGGTCACCGGCGAGGCGTGCACGAGTACCCGGCAGCGGGTCGGCGCCGCGTGTTTGATCACGTTGGTGACGGCCTCCTGGACGATCCGGTACACCGTCACCTCGACACTCTCCGGCAGGTGAGCGGCATTGACGTCCAGGTCGACATGCACCCCCGCCTGCGCGGCCTGGCCGGTCAACGCCTGGATGTCGCCGAGACCTGGCAGCGGGCTCACCGCGGGAGGTGACCCGCAGGAGGCTCCGGGAGCCCGCAGCACGCCGAGGACGTGGCGCAGCTCGGCAAGTGCGCTGCGGCTGGTCGTCTCGATCACTTCGAGTGACGCGGTCGTCTCCTCCGGACGGATCTGCGCTACCTGCCGGGCCACGCCGGCCTTCACCGTGATGAGGCTCATGCTGTGCGCGACGATGTCGTGCAACTCGCGCGCGATGCGCAGGCGTTCCTCCGTCACCGAGCGCTCGGCCTGCTGTTCGGCGGCTCGCTCGGCGGCTAGGCGGGCGGCCCTGACACTGCGGCCCAGCGCCCACGCGCAGCCCATGACGGTCAGGCCGGACAGGATCTGGCCCGGCAGCCGTCCGGCTAACCCTGAGGACGTCGGCGCGACCGCGTCCGTCGTCAACATCAGCAGGCTCAACCCGGTCCCCACGCCGATCGCCGTCGTGGGGATCCACATGCGCCGCGGCTGGGTGAGCGCCACCGTGTACAAGGCGTAACCGGCCGCCAGGAACGGGACGTTCGCTACTCCGGCCAGCAATGACGCCAGGGACGCGGTCAGAACCAGGCAGAAGACTCCCATCGGCCACACCCGCCGGACCGCCACAGGCATCCCCACCAGGACCGCTACCAACATACTGACCCACGGCGACGACGCTGCCTGGGCGACCGTTGGCGCGTCGCCGGCCAGCGCGGTCAGCCCGACGAGTGTGAAGCCGACCGCGGCAACGCAGTCGAGCGCGATCAACGGGCGACTGCCGAGCCACCGGGCGGAGACCACCCTCTCCGCCAAGCTTCGATGAGCGCGCACATTCACCAGGCAACGCTAGCCGGTTGGCCCGTCGACCACATCCGACCAGGGACTGTCATCCCCCAGTCGGATCAGCCGATGGGCCGGATGCCCTTCTCCACCGATGGGCTGCCCTGAATGTTCCAGCCGTGGGCCGATGCGGGAATGGGTTCGCTCCCGCAAGCCTTGTCCGCATGCTCACATCCATCGCTCTCACGCTGACCTTGCTTGGCTCGGGCTTGACCGGGCAGCACGCCGATACCCTCGACTGGCGCCCTTGCCCCGGCGACAAGATTGGGATGACCTGCGGGGATCTGCAGGTCCCGGTCGACTGGCAGAAACCCGGCGGCCGTAAGATCACCCTGAAGCTCGGCCGTCTCCAGGCCACGGGCCGCTCCGAAGGCAATGTTCTGGTGGCCTACGGCGGCCCCGGCGGGCCCGGCATCGCCCTCACCCAGAGCGGCCCGCAATGGTGGGCCGACCTTCGTAAACGCATGGACCTCATCACCTGGGACACCCGCGGCTACGGCGAGCAATTCGGCGGCCTCAGCACCGGCCTGCCCTGCGTCTGGACCCGCATCCCTGTGCCCGTGTTCCCCCGCGACGACGCCGACTTCGGCCGCCTGTCCGACACCAACCAAGGCTACGCCGAGGCCTGCCGCCACCAAGACCCCGAACTGTTCGCCCACATGAGCTCCGCCGACCACGCCAGAGACATGGAAGCCATTAGGAAAGCGCTCGGCGACGCCAAACTCAACTTCTACGGCTCCTCCTACGCCGGCACCTACGGCCAGACCTACCTGCGCCTCTTCCCCCAACACGTCCGTACGATGGTCCTCGACGGCACCTGGAACCACAGCACCACCGACTGGCCCCGCGAACTGGAGGCGACGGCCAAGAGTAACGAAGCGACCCTCAACCGCTTCTTCACCTGGTGCGACACCCACCGATGCCAAGACCTGCCCCGCACCTGGCGGACCCTGGTCGCCAAGGCCGACCGCACGCCGATCCCCGCCAAGTCCGCCCGTATCGCCTACGACGGCCGCGACCTGCAATCCCTCGCCATCGACTACGCCCGGCAGGGTCCGTCGGCGTGGCCGAAGCTCGCTCAGGCCATCCGTCAGACCACTCGGGGCGATGCCTCCGCCTTCGTCCCCGAGCGCGGCGGCCGTTATCCCGGCTACCTCACCGGCGTCACCGAGTGCACCGATTGGCCCCGCCCGACCACCCGGGCTGGCCTGGACACGACGATCGCCCGCCTGCGCCGCGCGGCCCTCAACACCGGCGCAGCCGACACCATGGCGACCGCCACCCTCGCTTGTGTGGGCTGGCCAGTCCCGGTGACCAATCCGCCGGCCGCCCTGCCCAAAGGTCTGCCACCCCTGCTCGGCGCGGGCGCATGGGGCGAGTCAGACGCAGCCGCACGCGCCCTGGCCCAGGTCCCCGGCAGCGCGATCATCCACCACGACGGCCCCGGCCACACCCTCTACGCCTTCAACACCTGCGCCCGAGACCACATCAACCGCTACCTCACCGACCGCGTACTCCCACCCAGCAAGACGACATGCTGATCGGTGTCCCTCGCCACCAGCGTGGTAGGCGGGCCGGCACTTACTGGTGAGATCAGCCGGTCCGCCGTGCCCGTCCACGACCCGGATTGACGAACGCCGCGTCGGCCGATGTCGGCGTGAAGTTTCGAAAATTCGTCTCCCTCTATGGTCGGATCGGATCGGGGTGGAGTTCGGCCGAATGGGCGGCTTTGAGATACTTCATCGCGGTTTGCGTCGAGATGCCGAATAGGCGCATGAGCAAGACAGGATCGCCGCTGTGCCTGGCCTCGTCGTAGAGGCGATCCTCCCGCAGCTTTCGGTGAAGCGAGGAAGGGCCATGGGTCAATCTCTCCAGACCACCAAGAGCAACAGGGCCCGGAGGCCGCGGGCCGTCCGGCGCGCGGCGGTCACGGCGCTGGCGGCCGCCGGGCAGGATCGCCCGGAGCTGCAGAAGGCCATCCAGGCGTTCGTCGATGCCGGTTTTTCTCGGGGTACAGGTGCGCGTGCACGATGAGCGGGGCAAGTGGGTCGGCAGCGCCGGGCTGCGCAAGCTGGGCGCGAGCGCGAAGCCGCCGACGAACGGGCATTTCTGGGTGGGCAGCGTCACCAAGACCTTCCACGCGACCGTGGTGTTGCAGCTGGTGGCCGAGGGCAAGATCGCGCTCGACACCCCGGTGGGCGGCTACCTGCCCAAGCTCGGACTGGACCGGCGGATCACGGTGCGGATGCTGCTGCAGCACACCAGCGGACTGTTCAACTACACCGGCGACCTCGACCCCGACGGGACATGGGTTCCAGGGCTCCCCGCGACGGGCAAGGAGTGGCTGGACAACCGGTTCCACTCGTACCGGCCGGAGGAACTGGTGCGGTTCGCGTTGTCCAAGCCGGCGCGGTTCGAGCCGGGGACGGGCTGGAGCTACTCCAACACCAACTACACGCTGGCCAGGCTGCTGATCGAGAAGGTCACCGGCCGCTCGTTCTACGCGGAGCTGAAGCGGCGGATCCTGCGGCCGCTCGGGCTGAAGGGCACCGTGGCGCCGGGCAACCGGACGCAGCTGCCCGCTCCGTACGCCCACGGCTACTTCCGCTACCACGACGCCGGCCAGTGGAAGGTGGTCGACGTCTCCCGCCAGAACCTCTCCCTGCTGGCCGGCGCCGGTGACATGATCTCGACCACCAAGGATCTCCAGACGTTCTTCTCCGCGCTGAACGGCGGCAAGCTCCTGCCGGTCAAGCTGCTGGCCGAGATGCGCAAGCCGCACCCGAAGAGCGACCACCCCCTCTACGGCCGCTACGGCCTCGGGATGTTCGTGCAGGACCTGGGCCTGACCTGCGGCACCGTTCTCAACCACAACGGCAGCCCTCCAGCGGGCTACGCGGCGCTGATGTACAGCACGCCCGACGGCAGCAAGACCCTGACCGCCTCGCTGACCGCCGGCGACGCCGCAGTGGACATCGCCAAGGATTATCCGAAGATGCTGGACGGGCTCGTCAAGGCGGCGCTCTGCGGCGGGCAGGCCGGGTCGCAGTAGACCACGCCGAGCTCATTGAGCGCGCCGTGGCCGGGTCCAAGAGGCGCGGACACCGAGCCGAGCAGGCGGAACCGGTCGACAAACCCGCACCCCGCATCCGGCCTTGATCGGTGCCGCCATGACGACTAGCCTGACCGCCGTACTGCCGGAAGGCGGGGCCGAGGCGATCGCGTCACGCGGGAAGAGCCCCGACCACGACGAGCTGCTCGACCACGCCGCCATGGAGTTTGGGACCGACTGACGATGAGCGCGGAAGAGGATTTCAAGCAGGTCGGCGCCGAGCTGGCCGACCTGGGTGTACGGATCTCCAGGATGATGGGGAGTCCCGCACTCAAAGATCAGGCGGGGAAGGTGTTCGCGAGCCTGCAACGCGACGGCGCGATGGTGTTCCGGCTGGTCAGGGACACCCCCGAACACGCAGCCGCGCTCCAACTGGCCGGGGCGTCCCTGTTCGACCCCTCGGGGCAGGGCAGGGCGATGAAGGACTGGGTGGTCGTGCCCCACTCGTCGGCCGAGAAGTGGACGGATCTGGCCGAGGCCGCCCTCAGCCGCCCACGCTGATCAGTAGGCCACGTGCTCACCGGTTTGAAGCCGCTGATCGGCCTCGACCAGCTCCTCCAGCCGGTGCAGCCACTGCTCGAAGGCGAGCTCGTGGGGAAGCCGGAGTCGTACCGCGGGGCTTGCGCGCGATGAACCAGACCGGCGTCCTGTGGGACGGCATACTGAGTCGGCGGTGTTCATCGGAGAAAGAAGTTGAGCAAAGCGTCGGCCCGCTTGCCGAACGGGGCACGCAGGAGGTTGGTGCTGTTCCAGCGGCCCTGCACGAAGATGCCTTTAGGGTGGCTCAGCGTTCGGAAGCCCTCGATGCCGTGGTATTTGCCCATGCCGCTTTCGCCGACGCCGCCGAACGGAAGATCGTCCTGTCCGACGTGCATGATCGTGCCGTTGATGGTGACGTTGCCGGACGTCGTGCGGTCGAGCACCCTGCGTCGGTCCGCGTCGTCGTCGCCGAAGTAGTAGAGCGCGAGTGGTCGCGGTCGTGCGTTCACGTAGTCGATGGCGTCATCGATATCGCCGTAGGAGAAGATCGGCAGGATCGGACCGAAGATCTCCTCGTGGGCAATCTTCATTTCGTCGGTGACGCCGAGCACGACAGTCGGCGCGAGGGTGTGAGGACGACGGGAGGCGTCGGCGGGCCGGTGTCCGACCTCGATGATCCGCGCCCCGTGGGCACGAGCGTCGTCGATCAGGTCGATCAGGATCGAATACTGCTGGTCGTTCACGATCGAGGTGTAGTCCTCGCTCGTCGGGCCGTCGGGGTAGGCGGCCTTCACCAGCCTGTCGTAGCTCTCGATGAAAGTGTTGACCTCGGATTCGTGCACCAGGGCGTAGTCCGGGGCGATGCAGGTCTGCCCGCCGCTGAGGAGCTTCCCCCAGACGATGGCGGACACGGTGCGGTCCCGCACGCTGCCCTTGGCGACGATGGTCGGCGACTTGCCGCCGAGCTCGAGCGTGACGGGGACGAGGTTCTCGCTTGCCGCCTTCATCACCGCTCGCCCCACGGCGGTGCTCCCGGTGAAGATCAGATGATCGAACGGCAGGGAGGAGAACGCGGAACCGTCGCCGCTGACGATGGCGACCTGTTCCTTGGGGAAGAGCTCGCTGAGCATCGACGCGAGCACGGCGTTCGTCGCCGGTGTGAACTTCGACGGTTTGAGCATGACGCGGTTTCCCGCGGCGATCGCGGTGACCACCGGCATCAGCGACAGGTTGACGGGGTAGTTCCACGGCGCGATGACGCCGACCACACCGAGCGGCTGATACTCGATGCGATTGCTGCCGGAACGCATGTGCAGAGCGGTATGGCGGCGGGTCGGGCGCATGAATCGACGGAGATTGCGGATCAGGTAGTCAATGCCCTGGACGACGCCCACGACTTCCATCATCGCCGTCTCGTGGCGTGAGCGATGGCCGAAGTCGGTGTTGATCGCTTCCTCGAGGGCGCCGCGTCGCGCGAGCATGGCCGCCTTGAACTTCTTCAGATCGCTGCGCCGCTTCGTCAGCGACGGCGCCCCGTCGCGACGATAGGCGGCACGCTGGACGGCGAGGATGTCGCCGAAGCGCTCCCGGTCGGACCGGCCGGCGGACGTGGTGTTCGGTTCGGACATGGTGCCGGACTCGGGCACGTCGGACATGGTGCCGGACTCGGGCACGTCGGACATAGTGCCTGTCATGGGACTGCTCCCCCATCGGTGGTCGATGTCGGTGGTACGGAGGCGGGAGCGGCGCCCGGCGGGCCCCGCTCGGTGTGGTGTCAGGCGTGGCTCATGGCGCGGCGCTGGATCCACCCCATCGTCCGGACGACCTGGCGCCGCGGCAGGAACTTGCTGGCGAGGGCGAGCGAGCGGCCGTTGGTGATCAACGACGGCGGGGCGGAACGACGGTCGAGCGTCTCGAGAGCCATCCGGACGACATCCTGGGGGGTTGCGCGCTTGGTGCCGTAGTCGGCCGCCTGGCTGCCGGCTGCGTCGAAGAACTCGGTCTGCATCGCACCGGGGCACACGGCGAGGACGCGCAGACCGGTGCCGCGGGTCTCCTCCCACAGCGATTCCGTGAAGCTGAGGACGAAGGCCTTGGTGGCGCCGTAGACACTCAGGTAAGGGGTCGGCTGGAAGCCCAGCAGGCTCGCGACGTTGATCAGGATGCCGGCGCCCGCGGAGGTCAGCGGCTCGATGTAGGCGCGGCTGAAGTCGACGAGGGCACCGACGTTCAGCGCGATCATGTCCTGGAGGCGCTCCGGATCCTCGTCCGGGAAGGCGTTGTGGGTGCCGAAGCCCGCGCTGTTGACCAGTCCCGTGGCGTGGATGCCGCGGGATTCGAGTTCGGCGCGGAGCGTGCGGCCGGCATCGGGCAGGCCGAGGTCGCGGGCAACGACGGTCACCGTGACGCCGTGGGCGCGGGTGAGTTCGCCGGCCAGGCTCTCGAGCCGGTCCGCGCGGCGGGCGACGAGCACGAGATTCGAGCCGCGGCGGGCCAGTTGGCGGGCGAACTCCTCGCCGAGGCCGGAGCTGGCGCCGGTGACGATGGTGATCTGGTTGCTGTAGTCGATTTTGCTCATGCCGTTCACTCTACGCACGACTATGCACTGAGTGCAAGTAGCTGCATGGCATGAATGGCTGTACCGTGGGTGCATGGCCCAGAAGTCGACATCCATCCGTGAGCAGACCCGCGCCGTGGTCCGCTCGCTGCTCGCCCGCACCGCTCTCGAGCTGTTCGCTGCCAAGGGCTACGACGACACGACGGTCGAGGAGGTCGCCGCCGCGGCGGGCGTCTCCCGGCGGACCCTGTTCAACTACTTCCGCAACAAGGAGGACCTTGCGCTCAGCGGCCTGTCCGAACAGGGCGAACTGATCGCCGCACGATTCGCCGAGCGTCCGGCCGACGAGGATCCCTGGGCGTCGCTGCGCGCGGCGTTCCACGTGATCGAGGAGATCGAGACCACCCCCGAGCACCGGCTCGAGATGATGACGCTCCTGTTCGGGAACGAGTCCCTGCGCGCCGGACACGCCGAGAAGCAGGCCCGCTGGCAGGATCTGCTCGCACCGCTGATCGAGCCGCGATTGCCCGACTCCGACCATCGCGCCCTCCAGGCACGCGCGATCGCAGCCGCGGCGATCACCTGCCTCCAGGCAGCGTCGCAGGAGTGGGTGCACGCGGGCGGACAGGTCGACCTGTTCGGCCTCTACGACACTGCCGTGCGGGCCATCCGCCGCACCTGAAACCCGCGTGTGATCACACCTCCGCTCAGAAGGAGATCGGCCGATGGTTGCCAGTGACCTTGTTCTCATCGCCGGAGCCGGTGGCGTGGGTCGCACGGTCCTCGGCCGGTGGCGTGGAGTCGTACGGTCCTCGGCCGGCTGCGCGCTCAGGACGTGCCGGTGCGCACGATGGTCCGCCGCGGTCGAGGCTCGGCGGCCGCGGCTCGATCTATGCCGCCTCAGTGGGGCCTGCTCGCTGGCCGACCCCATCGAGGTGGCGACGCGCTGCGGTGATCGCGAGACGGGCGTGCTCCTTAGCGCCCACCTGCGCCACGAGTGTGGCTCGCGGGATCTCCAGAGCGTACGGGATCCCGGGCGGCAGGGCGCCAAGGACGCCGTGCACGTCGATGCCACCCTCGCCGGGGAACAGGCGCTCGAAGCGAGCGGCGTAGATGATTTCCTCCTGCGTGGCCGGCGCCTCGGCTGGTGCATCGCAGACGTGGGCGAAACGGAACCACTCGCGTGGCAGGTCTCGGAGCTCGGCCACGCTGGAGCCGGAGCGCGCGAAGTGGATCAGATCAACGAGGATTCCCGCGTTGGGCCGGTCGGCGTCCCGCAGGACGCGCACGGCTTCGGTGAGGTTGGGCGTCTGGGTCCACGACGGGAACTCAAGATCGATGGTGAGGCCGAGAGGCCTGGCCATCTCGCACAACCGCGCGAACCGGTCGGCTTTGCGAGCGAAGTCCGGATCCGGGAGCTGGGTGATGACATGGCGGGCCCCCAGCTCGGCTCCAGCCTCCAGGAAGCGCAGGAAGTCCGCGGGGTCGTCATCGGGCGCGATCCGGGCGAGCTCGATGTCGAGCACCTCGATTCCCGTGGCCGCGAGGCGGACTTTGGTCGCCCGCATCAGAGCGGGGTCGGTGGCGAGGGGGTGGTGCGGCTCGTACGGCGTGACCCGCGTCATGCGCAGGCCCACGTATCGATAGCCCGCGTCAGCAGCGGCGCTCACCAACTCGGGCGGAGACAGGCTCAGCGCCGTCAAATGCGCCAATGAGTAGTCGTGCAGACGGTCGCCGCTGACAAGCGCGGACGACTCCCTCAGCGTGGTCAGCCGGCGCCTCCGGTGCGCGGCCATGCGCACCGCCGCGCTGTTCGCGGCGCCATAGCCGGAGTATGCGCCGATCCGCTGCACCACTTCGAAGAAGATCCGCGCGCCGAGCATCTCGGTGTAGAAGTGAAGGTATTCGCCGTCTTGATCTCGGTCATAAAGGATGGAGTGCTGCCGCATTGCCCCGAGGAGGTGCTGCGGCAGCGCCAGACGGGCGTCGAGATCATCGTAGTAGTTGTCGGGAATCCTCAGCAGCGGTGCGCCGAGTGCCCGCATCGCCCTCGCGCTGGCGATCGCGTCGTCGGTGGCGAAGGCGATGTGCTGAGGGCTCGGCACCGCCGGCGACCAGTCGCCCCGTCGCAGCGGCGCAGTGTTGAGGCTGATCCGGACGTGATGCTCCGGATCGGTCGCGGCCCGGCTGTGGATCAGCCCGAACGGCGCGGGCAGCGTGGTGGTCTGCGTGGCCTGCAGGCCGAGCACCGAACGATAGAACAGCGCGGCCTGGTCGAAGTCATCGACTGACTCGGTGAGCGAGACGTGATCCGTTCCGGTCAGCAGGCCGTCGCTGCGAGCCTCGCGGCCGGTGGGAGCGAAATCGTTGAGCCAGTTGTCGTGCCCGCCTGTGCGGCAGAAGAAGACGGCCGTTCCGTCGGGTGCCGCCACGGAGTTGAGGTCGGCCTCCTCCACCTGCCGGGCGCGCGGTAACACGGGCGCCAGCAGCCGCTCGGCCCGCCGGGCCGAGCCGACCGGGTCAGCGCTCTCCACGGCCAGCGCGCAGATGGCCGCAGTGCCTGCCGGTACTGTCCTTTGCGATGCGAAGTTCAGCAGAACCTGGGCCTTGCCCTGCGACCACAGTTGCACCGGCTTGGAGCGATGCTGGCCAGTATGGGTGAACCCCAGCGTGGCGAGCCCCCGCGCCACGATCGGGCCGGAGATCTCGTCCACGGCCAGCTCGGTGAACACGTGACCGTCGAGCTGCGGAGCCGGCGGCAGGTTGGTCAGCTGGGTGCGCTCGCGGACCGCCACCTGGCCGAGCGTGCCGACTGTCTCCTCCAGCGACAGCAGTGAGCGCATCGCGTCGACGGCGACATGCCGGGGATCTGCCTGCCGGCAGACGTCGTTGAACACCTCGATCGAAAGGGGGCCGTCGTACCCGGTGGCCAGGACGTGGCCAAGGAAGTCAGTCAGATCGAAAGCGCCTTGCCCGGGAAACAACCGGTGGTGCTCACTCCACTCCAGTATGTCCATGTTCAGCCGCGGTGCGTCGGCAAGTTGCAGGTGAAACACCTTCGAACCTGGCACGGCTCGAATCTTGGCGGGGTCGTCGCCGCGGGAGAACGCGTGGAAGCTGTCGAGGCACAAACCGAGTGCGGGATGGCCGGCGCGCCGAACGATCCGCCAGGCGTGTTCGACGGTGTTCACGAACCGCCCCCAGGCAAGGCCCTCGTAGGCGATGCGCAGGCCACGCCGCGCGGCCCGGACGGCCAGCGTGTGGAGTTGCTCCGCGGCGAGGTCGTCGTCGTCGACAGCGTTCATGGATGTCGTCGAGCAGACCGCCATCATGGTCGCGCCGAGTTGTTCCAGCACATCGAACTTCCGCTCCGCCCGACGGAGATTGGCCTCGAATGTCTCGGAGGGCACTGCCTCGAAGTCATGGAACGGCTGATAGAGGTGGATTGACAGGCCCAGCTCGGCGCATTCCTGCCGAATCCGGCTCGGTGACCAGCTCGACACGATGAGGTCGCCTTCATAGATCTCGATCCCGTCGAAGCCCGCCGCGGAGGCGGCCGCGAGCTTGTCCTCCAGGGTGCCGGAGAGGCAGACCGTCGCGAGCGCCAGAGGAGGACTCGCAGCGCGGCGGCTGACAGGACTTGCCATGCCATGATCGGCGGTGAGCATAGGCGTCTCACCTTCTTCGCGGCGATTAACGTACGAACTAGATACTTACTTATATGCCTTGTCGGCCGTCGGCGAAAGAGGCAATCCGGCTACCCTGTGGTCCGCTACGTGGATTCGGTGATCTGACAGGTAGAACCTGACTGTTGACTGCCCGACAGAAACGGATCTATCGTGCAGCCCATTAAGCGGATCAATTAGTCCATCAGGCAGACCAAGGGCCGCCCCATGTCTCGACAGTCCCGCAGCATCACCCTCGCGTGCACGTTCATGCTCGTCTCGACGGCGCTGTCAGTACCCGCCACGGCGCACACAGCGACTCCGCCGAGGACGCCCGTGCCCTCGCTGACCGGGCCCCTCCAGTCCAGCGGCGATTCGCATCCGTTCAACATCTCCACCGTGCCACTGGACGCATACGGCTACGTCGAGGAGGAATTCCTCGTGAGCGGGCGGGCCAATGTCTACGATTACGACGCCGCAGGCAAGGTCACGGTGGTGCGTACGGCCGTGCCGTACACGAACCGCATCATCGTGCGGCGGCCGGCCGATCGCAGAGCGTTCAGCGGGACGGTCGTCGCCGACATCATGAACATGACCAACGGTTGGGACCTTGACCGCATGTGGCTGACGTCCCACGATGAGTACCTGCGACGGGGGGACGCCTACGTGGGGATCACCAGCGCGCCCAACGCGGTCGCGTCGTTGAAGAAGTTCGACCCGTCCCGATACGGCTCGCTGTCCTGGCCGGACCAACGTGGCTGCACCGGACGGGCGCTCAACTCCGCCGCCGGCTCCGAGGGCGGTCTGGTGTGGGACATCCTCAGCCAGACAGGCGCGGCACTGAAGAGCCACGGGCGCGACAACCCGCTGCGCGGCTTGAAGGTCGACAAGGTCTACGCGACCGGATATTCCCAGTCGGGCGCCTACCTGACCCGCTACATCAACGCGGTGCATCCACTCGCGCGCGTCTACGACGGCTTTCTCGTCGCGGCCTCCGCGAGCGGTGTCAAGCCGCTCAACAAGTGCGGACCCACACCCGCCGACCATGACCTCATCCGGCCCACCGCCGAGCCGGTCATCAAGATGCAGACACAGACCGATTTCTTCATGGACCGGGGCGCCTCGCGCCGCGACGACTCCGACCAGCCCGACGACAAGTACCGCCTGTACGAGGTGCCCGGCTCGGCTCACGCCTACGCCTACACCTCCGGTTTCGCCCCGTCTCCCGAAGACCTGGCCAGGATCGGCGTCACCTACAACTACTTCAACTGCGACGGCGTCGGCACCACTTTCCCGATGCACTACCTGTACAACGCCGCCCACGTGAATCTGGACCGCTGGGCCCGCAACCGAGCCACACCACCACGCGCACCGCGCATCCAGGTGGACGCCGGCGGCCAGACCGTTCTCGACGAGCACGGGAACGCAGTCGGCGGCGTCCGCACACCGTGGGTGGACGCGCCCACCGCCACCTATCATCCGGCGAGCACCGGCCCGAACTGCTTCCTGTTCGGTCATATGACCCCGTTCACCCCGAGCAAGCTGCAGCAGCTCTATACCGACCATGGTGTCTACGCGCGCGCTGTGGCCGGCCAGGTGCACAAGCTGGTCAAGGAAGGGTGGCTGACGCGGGAGGACGGGGCGGCGTCCGTCAACGAGGCCGCAGGCGCGAGCGTGCCCAGGTAGGCCCGTGTGGAACCGTGATCACGTGGCTGGGAAATGGATTGGACGGGATGATGCTCGGGCTTGTAGCTTGCGGTTGATCGTGACGCCGCCCGAGGAGGTGAGACCCATGAACGCTGTATCGATGTGGGTGCTCCCCCTTCCCGTCACGGTCGGGCGATTGAGGTAGGTGTCGCCGGGAGCGCCTCGCCACCAAGGCACTCCCGAAAGGCAACACCTATGCACTCTCAGCAGTTCACCGCCGAGCCGCCGTCGAACGACAGGGGCGAGCGTGACTCCACGGTGGGCGACGTCCCCGGAGTTCTCTGGTCGCCGGCCTCCGGCGCCGATCGCGCGCCCCTCATGTTCGATGTGATCATTGCCGGGTGCGGGCCGACCGGTGCGATGCTGGCCGCCGAACTGCGGCTGCACGATGTGCGAGTCCTCATTCTGGAGAAGGAAACCGAGCCCGCGTCGTTCGTCCGCATCGTCGGTCTGCATATTCGCAGTCTCGAGCTGATGGCGATGCGCGGACTGCTGGATCGCATTCTCCAGCACGGAAGACAACGTCCGGCCGGCGGTTTCTTCGCCGCCATCCCCAAACCCGCGCCCAAGGGCCTGGATTCCGCGTACGCCTATTTGCTGGGCATCCCGCAACCGGTCATCGTTCACCTGCTCGAGGAACATGTGATCGAACTGGGTGCGCAGGTCCGGCGCGGTTGCGCGGTCGCCGGTTTCGCGCAGGACGACGAGGGTGTGACCGTCGAGTTGGCCGACGGGGAACAGCTGCGTTCGCGCTATCTCGTCGGCTGTGATGGCGGGCGCAGCACGGTGCGCAAATTGCTCGGCGTTGGCTTCCCCGGCGAGCCCTCGCGGACCGAGACGCTGATGGGAGAGATGGAAGTGGGCGTGCCGCCGGAGGAGATCGCCGCCAAGGTGACCGAATTGCGCGAGATCCATCAGCGATTCTGGCTGCGGCCCTTCGGCGAAAGGGTCTATAGCGTCGTAGTCCCCGCCGCGGGAGTCAGTGACCGCGCGGAACCGCCCACCCTCGAGGATTTCAAACAACAGTTGCGCACCATCGCCGGAACCGATTTCGGCGTGCACTCCCCGCGCTGGTTGTCCCGCTTCGGGGATGCCACCCGGCTGGCCGAACGGTATCGGGTCGGGCGGGTGCTGCTGGCCGGCGATGCGGCACACATCCATCCACCCATCGGCGGACAGGGCCTCAACCTGGGCGTTCAGGACGCATTCAACCTCGGCTGGAAACTGGCCGCACAGATCCGCGGCTGGGCGCCGGAAACACTGCTGGACACCTACCAGGCCGAACGCCATCCGGTCGCCGAGGACGTGCTGGACAACACCCGCGCCCAGATGGAACTGTCGTCCACCGAACCGGGCCCGCAGGCCGTGCGCAGGCTGCTCACCGAACTGATGGACTTCGACGAGGTGAACCGCCATCTGATCGAGAAGATCACCGCGATCGGCATCCGCTACGACTTCGGCGAAGGCCCCGACCTGCTCGGCCGCCGCCTGCGCGACATCGACGTGAAACAGGGCCACCTCTACGGTCTGCTGCATCGCGGCCGCGGCCTGCTGCTGGACCGCACCGAACGCCTGACCGTCGGCGGCTGGTCAGACCGGGTCGATTACCTCGCGGATCCCACTGCGGTACTGGATGTTCCGTGCGTCCTGCTACGCCCCGACGGCCACGTCGCCTGGATCGGCGACGATCAGCAGGACCTGGACGACCACCTCTCCCGCTGGTTCGGCAAGCCCGCCAACTGATTTCACCTGAGCAGTGGTCATCCCGCATATACGTGGCGTCGATGCCGCGACCCGGATCGACTGGCGCATCTTGCTGTCAGAGGTCGTTGCCGGCGTAGGACAGGTTGAAGCTCTTGTTGACCAGGGGAAAGTCAGGGACGATCGCGCTGTTGAGCGCCACCGGAAGAGCGGGCCAGTTGAAGAAGGACGGATCGACGATCTTCACGCGGGTGAGGGTCCCGTCGGGGGCGAGCTCGATGCGGTGGGCGATCGTGCCGCGCCAGCCCTCGACGAGTCCCACACCCGAGGAAGAGCCCTCGGCCGGAGATGAATCCCCCGGCGCCGTGGGCTCGCCGATCAGATGAGTGATCAAGGCGATGGACGTGGCGATCTCATCCGCCCGGATCTGGAAGCGGGCCAGCACGTCCCCGCCGGTGCGGCGGGCGGGGGTGAAGTCGCCGAGGTCGGTGAAGGGGTGGTCGCGGCGGGCGTCGAGGTCCAGGCCGCTGGCGCGGGCCACGTAGCCGAGCGTGCCGAGGTCGCGGGCGGCGTCGCCGGACAGCACGGCGGTGCCGGTGAAGCGGTCGGCGACCACGGTGTGCCGCAGGGCGAGTTCGGCGAGTTCGGCCACGTCTGCGCCGATGGCGTGCAGTCGATCCGGGTCGGGGAGGGCCTCCAGGTGGGCGCCGCCGAGGCGGACGCCGCCACGCAGCAGCCGGTGTCCAGTGACCTGGGCGTTGATCCGCAAGAGTTGTTCGCGGATACGCCCGGTGTGCGCGTGCAGGATGCCGAAGGCCACATCATTGCAGAGCGCGCCCAGGTCGGTGACGTGGTTGTAGAGGCGTTCCAGCTCCAGCAGCAGGGCTCGTTCCCGCTGCGCCTGCACGCTGACCGGGGCCTGGGTGGCCTCTTCCACGGCCAGGCAGTAGGCGAGCGCGTGGCCGACGGAGGTGTCTCCGCTGACACGCTCGGCCAGTTCCAGCCCGTCGGCAGGTTGGCGGCCTTCGAAGAGCTTTTCGATGCCCTTGTGCACGAACCAGAGCCGGGCCTTGAGCTTGATGATGGTCTCGCCGACCACGGAGAAGCGGAAGTGCCCCGGTTCGATGAGGCCGGCGTGGACGGGTCCGACGGGGATCTCGTAGACGCCCTGACCCTCCACGGTGACGAACGGGTAAGGACCTTCTGGGTCGCCGAAGGAGGGTGGCAACCCGGCGTCGGAGCGCATGGGGTACCAGCCGCGTGGCCAGTGATGGTGGCGCACCAGCCGCCGGGGGAGCGGGTGATCGAGCGGGGTGATCCCGTACAGGTCGCGGATTTCCCGTTCGAACCGGCCGGCGGGGAAGGACAGGTGGGCAAGACTGGGCACGGCCGGCTGCTCGAGGGGCAGGCGGAGCCGGAGCTCGGTACGGCGATCCGGGCCGCCGGCGACGAACAGGTACGCCAGGCCGAACCCGTCGATCTCCTGGAGTGCGGAGACCAGCGCCAGCCGGTGGCCGTCGGCCAGCAGCCGGGCGGCGTGCTCGGGCAGCTCGGCGGAGCTGATGTCGGCTATGGTGCGCATGCTCATGGCGTTGCTCCGGCGATGGTGGCGGCGGCCTGCAACAAGGAGTGCAGCGGCCCGAGAGTGATGCCCAGGACGGCGCAGCCGGCCAGGCCCGCGACCAGCGGGACGGCCACACTGCGCGGCAGCGCGATGGCCTCACCCGGCCCGCCGCCCAGGAGCATCCGCCGGCCCTGGCGCCCGATGGCGGCGACGATGACCAGCATCAACACCAGGGCCGCCGCGATCGCCCAGCCCAACCCGGCGGCGAAGCCCGCCCGCGCGATGCCCAGCTCGCTGGCGAACAGACTGAAGGGCGGCAGGCCGAGCAGGGCAAGCAGCCCCAGCGCGAAAACCCCAGAGAGCAGCGGCGCTCTGGCCAGGAGCCCGCGTACCGCGTGGATCCGGCTGCTGCCGAGCGCCTGGTGCAGCTGTCCTGCGGACAGGAACAACACCGACTTGCCGAGCCCGTGCCCGAGGATGTGCAGCAGCACGGCGACCAGTGCGAGGGTGTTGCCGATCGCCGCGCCGAGTGCGACCAGCCCCATGTGCTCGATGCTGGAGTAGGCCAGCAGCCGTTTGTAGTCGCGCTGCCCGAGCAGCAGCAACGCGGCCACGGCCAGAGAGGCCAACGCCACGACGACCAGCAAGACCCGGGCGAACCCTGCACCGAGCGCCAGATCGGCGATGACCTTGACGCGCAGGATGGCATAGAACGCCACCGACAGCAGCACCCCTGACATCAGCGCCGACACCGGAGCCGGGGCCTGGCTGTGCGCGTCGGGCAGCCAGGCGTGCATCGGCGCCAGCCCTGCCTTGGTGCCGAACCCGAGCACGAGCAGCATGACCGCGATGCGCATCACGCCGGGGTCGAGCCGGTTCGCGTGCTCGGCCAGCACCACCCAGTCCAGGGAAGCAATTCCGGCGCGGGTGCCGGCGTAGTGGACCATCACGATGCCGAGCAGCGCGAGCGCGATGCCGACCGAGCAGATGACCACGTATTTCCACGCGGCCTCGGTGGCCTGGCGGGTGCGCCGGTGCCCGACCAGGAAGGCGGTCAGGATGGTGGTCGCCTCGATGGCGACCCACAGCAGGCCAAGGCTGGAAGACAGGACGGCCAGCGCCATCGCGGCGATGAAGGACTGGGTGAGCACGCCGTAGCGGCGCATCGCGCGCGGGCCCGTATGCCCCGCGGCAAGCTCGGCCGCCAGGTAGGCGGGACTGGCCGCCATCGCCAGCAGCGCGACCGCGCCGATCACGAGCAGCATGAAGGCGCTCAGCGCGTCGCTGAGCAGCAGCCCGCCCAGCGCGTCGCGCCGGTCCCCCGCCGCCAGCGCGACGGCGCAGGACAGCAGCCCGGCCGCGGACAGCGTGCCCAGCCAGGCGGTGACCCGGTTCCAGCCGAGCACGGCATAGACGCAGGCGGCGGCCGCGGGCACCGCGACCGGAGCGATCACCAGCAGGCTGTCCATCAGTCGTGCAACTCCCGCAGCTCGTCGAGGTCGGTGCCGCCGAAGGCGGCCCGCATCCGGGTGGTCAGCACCTGCAGCACCAGGACAGCCAGCAGGACGTCCAGGGAGATCCCGAGCTCGACGACGAGTGGGACGCCGCTGGTGGTAAGAAAGGCGGTGGCGGTGATGGCGTTGTCCATCAGCAGGAAGCCCACCACCTGCGACAGTGCCCGCCGCCGGGTCACCAGGACGAAGAACCCGATCAGCAGCACGGTCAGCGCGACCGGCACCGCCTGCGTGGCCGGGGTGGGCGACAGCCGTACCAGCGGTTGGGAGACCGCGTAGGCCAGCATCGCCAGCACCGCCGCCACCAGCAGCGAGGTCGCCACGTTGACCAGCGGCTGCGTCTCGCGGGCCTCGCCGCTCGCGACGAGTGCGCGGCGCATCAGGTACGGCAGCAGCGCGGCGCGCAACGCGCCCACCCCGAGACCGATCAGGATCAGCTCGAGATCGTCCTGCTGGACACCCAGGACGATGACCATCGCGGTCAGTGCCACCCCCTGCAAGGCGAACAGCCACACGATCGCCGACAGGTCCCGCCGCCACAGCACCAGCACCCCCGTCAGCAGGAACGCCCCGCAGGCCAGGTCCAGCAACTGGATGTACATCGCATCAGTCATGTTCACGCCCATGTTCAGGCCAGGAAGAAGGAAGCGGCCACGGCCAGCAACGCCAACAGGAACGAACCGGCCAGCAACTCCGGAACGCGGAACAACCGAAGCTTGGCCATGAACACCTCACCGACCGACAACAGCACCCCCAGCAGCCCCACCTTGACCACCAGCGCGATCATCGCCACCAGCAGCGCGAGCACCCCCGCGTCCGCGATGGCGATCCCCAGGGGGAAGAACAGGCTGGCCAGCAGACCCAGTAGCACCGACAGCCGCATCGCCGACGCCCACTCGATCAGCGCCAGGTCCGGCCCGGCGTACTCCAGAACCATCGCCTCATGGATCATCGTCAGTTCCAGATGCGTGGACGGATTGTCCACCGGGATCCGGCCGGTCTCCGCGATCGTGACGATCGCCAGCGCGACCGCGGCCAGCACGCTCACCGGGGAGATCACCGACAACGGATCCTCCACTGTCGCCGTCACGATCGACCCCAGGCTGGTGGAGCCGGCTCTGATCGACAGCGCGAACACCGACACCAGGATCGTCGGCTCCACCAGCGCCAGCACGGTCATCTCCCGGCTGGCGCCCATCCCGCCGAACGCCGTCCCGGTGTCCAGGGCGCCCAGGGCCAGCGCCACCGATCCCAGCGCCAGCAGCGCGGTCACCGCGAACAGGTCGGCGACGCCGTCCAGCGGCGAGGCCGTGGTCACCAGCGGCACCACCGCGGCGACGACCAGCGCCGTACCGGCCAGCAGCAGCGGCGCCGCGCGGAACACCCAGCCGGTGCCGCGCGGAGTGATCGGCTCTTTGCGCATCAGCTTGCGCAGGTCCCGCCACGGCTGCAGGACCCCTGCACCAGCGCGTCCCTCCAGCCGGGCGCGGACCTGCCGCATCACCCCCACCAGCAGCGGCGAGCCGACCCCGACGACGATCACCTGAAGCACAGCTCCGACCACGCCCGTCACCACAACACCACCAAGACGATCAGCGCCGCGGTCAGCGCCCAGAATCCGTAGCCGAGATAGCGATGCACGCTGCCGGTGGCCAGCCCGCGGGCGCCGCGTCCGACGGCGGACGCGGCGGCGATCAGCGGATCGTAGAGCCGGTGCTCGATCCGGTCCGGCACCCGCGCGTGGAACCGCACACGTTCCACCAAGTAGGTCGACTCCTTCGTTGGGGTGACGTCCACATCGCTTTCGGGGGCCAGCACGTCGTCGAAGACCCGTTGCAGCGGCTCGGCGAACGACGTGGCGGTGTACTCCATCCGGGCCGACATCGGTCCCGCGCCGCAATCCCAGAGCCGGGCGGCGCGCCGTGCCCGCCGCGACGCGGTCACCCGTACCAGGCCGAGGACGGCCACGACGGCGGCCACCAGGGCGACGGCGATCAGCAACGGCGAGATCATCCCCGAGAGCCCCGCCAGCCGCAGCGTCAACTCCCCGCTCACCACGTCCCGGCCAGGGAACACCACTCCGACCGCCCGGCCGAGCGCGGGCACCACCAGCGTGGGGGCCAGTGCCAAAGCCACGCAGCCCGCCACCGCGAGTGCCATCGCGCCCAGCATGGTCGGCGGGCTCTCACTGGCCCGCTCGGCCTCGGCGCTGCGCGGCCGGGCCAGGAACCCCACGCCGAACGCCTTGACGAAGGTGGCGACCGCCAGCCCCGCCGACAGCGCGATCACCGCGACGGCCAGCGGCATCGTCACCGCACCCGCCACCCCGGAACCGGGCAGGGCGTGGATCAGGCTCTGCAGCAGGAGCCACTCGCTGACGAAGGCGTTGCCGGGCGGCAGCGCCGAGGCGCACAACGCGCCGACCGCGAAAACGGCGGTGGTGTACGGCAGCCGCGTGCGCAGCCCACCAAGAGCGTCCAGATCGCGGGTGCCCGTCGCGTGCAGCACCGAGCCTGCCGACAGGAACAACACCGTCTTGAACGCGGCGTGGTTGACCACATGCAGCAGCGCCGCGGCCAGCGCCAACGCCGCCAGCACCAGCTGGTCGGACGCGGCGAAGAAGCCCGCCGCACCCACCCCGACCAGCACCAGGCCCAGGTTCTCCGTCGTGGAGTAAGCCAGCAGCCGCTTCAGATCCGAGGCGACCACCGCCTGCAAGATCCCGAACAGCGCCGACGCCGCGCCCGCCACCAGCACCAGCAGCCACCACCACGCCGGCCCGCCACCCAGCAGATCCAGTCCGACCCGGACGACGCCGTAGACGCCCATGTTCACCATTGCCGCGCTCATCAGGGCCGAGACGTGACTCGGCGCCTCCGGGTGCGCCCGTGGCAGCCACACGTGCAGCGGCACGATGCCCGCCTTGGAGGCGAACCCGGCGAACGTCGCCAGGAACACGACGGTCCTGGCGGCCGGCGACAGCGCGGCGGCACGCAGCTGCTCGAAGCTCTCCCCACCGGCCCCGGCGGCGAAAGCGACCAGCCCGATCAGGATCGTCACCAGGCCGAGGTGGGTCATGACCGCGTACCACAGCCCGGCCCCGCCCACCGCCGCCCGCCGCCGGTGCTCGGCCAGCACCAGCAGCAGCGACGACACGGCCATCAACTCCCAGGCGAGCAGGAACGTGCTCACGCTGGCCGCGGCGGGGACCAGCAGCATGGCCGCCACGAACAGCGGCAGCACGGACTGGAACACGCGACCGTCCAGGCCGTGGTCGCAGTAGCCGATCCCGTAGATCGCCGCGCATACCGCCACCACCCCGGTGACCGCGATGAACACCCCGCCCAGAGGGTCGATCGCCAGCCGTACCCCGGCCAGCGGCAGCAGCTCCGGCAGCCAGGCCGACCAACTGCTGCCGAAAGACATAACGGCCGCCACACCCGCCGCCGCTCCCAGCCCGCCCGCGCCTGCCGTGCACCAGCCCGCCAGATGCAGCCGCGCTCGTGGCGGAGCCAGCAACGCGGCCACAGCGGCGACCGCGCAGCCGGACAGCGCCATCACGTACAGCGTGCTGACCAGGTTCATCGGCCGGTCAGCCCCCGCAACGCCGCCACGATCGCGTCTGGCTCCGGCGGGCAGCCCGGCACCTCCACGTCCACCGGCACCACGTCGCTCACCGCCCCGGCCACCCCGTAGGCTCCGGCGAACGCCCCGCAGTTGCGTGCGCAGTCACCCAGCGCGATCACCAGCCGTGGTTCGGGAACCGCGTCATGGGTGCGGCGCAGCGCCACCTCCATATTGCGCGTCACCGGCCCGGTCACCAGCAGGGCGTCCGCATGCCGAGGCGAGGCCACTAGGCGCGCGCCGTACCGCTCGGCGTCATACACCGGGCCGAACGCCGAGGCGATCTCCACCTCGCACCCATTGCACGACCCCGCATCCACATGCCTGATCTGCACCGACCCGGCAAGCTCCGCCGCCTTCGCCGGCGGCTCACCTGGTTCGCGCTCCGGTGCGGGCTCGGCCACCCGGCCCGTCTTCGCGATCTTCCGCCACAACCCCATCGTTGCCTCTCCATCGCTCACCAGCCAACACGCCAGACGATCAGCAGATGATCACCCGGGTCGGGGGTGATGCGGTGGCTGCCGAACCCCGGCCAGCAGGTCGCCCAGGCCCGCAGTCAACAGGCTCACGAGGCTTCGCTTCCGGCTGTGTCCTCCAACAGCTCGCTGAGCAGCTCATGCTGCCCGGACAGCTTCTCGGCCAGCAGCTCGCGAGCCGCGCGCAGCAGCCCGGCCACCCGGCCACCGGCCAGCGCGTACACCACTGTGGTCCCCTCGCGCTGCGCGGTCACCATGCCCGAGCGGCGCAGCACCGCCAGATGCTGCGACAGCCCGGTCGGCTCCACCTCGATCTCGGCCAGCAGCTGGCGCACCGGCATCGGCCCGTCCTGCAGCAGCTCCAGCACCCGGATCCGCACCGGATGGCCCAGCAGCCGAAACAGCTCGGCCTTGGCCTCATACAGCGGCACCGACATCACGCCTCCGCCTCCCGCCGCGGCTCGGGGCAGCCGTGATTCGCAGCAGCGAACACTGTGCTCATCCGCACCTCTCGTCCGCCCGCGCGACACAGTCCGCGGACCCACGCTCGAGAGCAATTACGCATCTTCGCAACTACGATAGCGTTAGAAGAGGGTGGCCAGTGACCCCGGCGTGGCCGTCATCGCCGGCCCACACCCTCAGCGTGCGCACGCCCACCTGATGCGCCGGTAATGCCACGGCGCACTAGGACGCATCGCCGTGGCCCATCGATCCACCAGGACTTTCGTCCCTCGCTCGCTGATCAGGCCCGTGGGCTGTCAACGGCCGCGGATGGCCGGGTGCCGTGCGTGGTAGGCCGCCGAGCAGACCGCCACGACCATGGCGAAGAACATCGCGAAGCCGGCGTTGGAATCCACGCCGAGGGCGGCTTGGGCGATCGCGCCGGTCAACACGATCACCAGCACCGCCATCGGCGCCCGCCTACGCCACGCCAGGGCCAGACCCATGACCAGCCCGGCGACGGCCACCAACGGCCGGGGGCCTCCTACGACGACTCCGGACCACACCTCCACCTGGGCCAGGCCCGCGATGCCCAGCGCCACCAGCGCATCACGCGGGTCCAGCGATTCGGAGAGCCTGGCCATGAGTTGACGAAAGACCGCTGCCGACCTGCCGTGAGTCAGTCCTGAGAGCGAGCATGTCCGGCACTCCCGTCGTCCGTTGGATTGACACCATGCGAGCCGAGGTGCGGTCCGCCACGTCATACGGGTGCATGTCCAGCTCGGCGATCCGCACGTGGAACCGGGGACGGACGACCTCGCCAGAAAGGCCCTGGGTCCTACCGTCAGACATCATCACCTCGCCTGCTCCCGACCCGACTGGCCGGTGGTTGAGGGGTTGCGATGCGTCCCGGGACGGCTGCCATGGCGCGAAGGGGATCGCGTACGTGCCTGCCGGGGCGCCGCGTCGCGCCGAGCCGTGCCCGCAGTGGTCACTTGACGGTCAGGGTGGTCTCCATGCCTTGGGCGCGGTGGTTTCCCACCGGGCACCACACCTCGTAGGTGCCGGGCTGAAGGGTGACCGTCCATTCGGTCTTCTTGCCGCCGTCAACAACGTCCGACTGCTGGGTGCCCACGGCGGGGCCCTCCAGGGCCATCGCGTGGGGCGCGCTTCCGACGTTGTCGATCACGAACGTGTACGTGCCGGCGGCGAGGTCTTGCTTGGCCATCACGAAAGAGAACTCGTTCACCGTCACGTTGACCATGCTTCCCTGCTGGGCAGGCGACGTGGTCGCCTGGCGGGCGGGAGGAGCCTCAGGTGCGCTCGAACCGCCCCCGCAACCGGAAAAGGCCAGCAGTGTGACGGCGGCCGCCCCAGTGGCGAGGGCCAGTCGCCGTCGATTGGTGATCCTGTGCATTGAAGACCTCCTCTTTGGCCTCGCTGCCCTGTCTCCTGCGGGCGCGGTGGCTCGGCCATGGCCACGGCCGGTGGTCCAGACTGCTGCGGCCAGCCGTATGCGGTGGTCTCTCTCCAGTATCTCTCCAGTCTCCCGCCATCACCCCCAACGGGGAACACGCGGACGCAGGCCTGCGGCGGCTACCACCCTGGGCTACGACTGCCACGGCAAATCGTCACGCATGTGGGGCAGCTGGGACTCCGCCAACGCCATCATCGGCAGCCTCAAGGAGATCACCACCAAGTACGGCACGGCCTATCTGGAGAACTGGTGCTCCAAGACGTGCGGCACGAACTGGGCCAGGCTGAAGATGCCCGACTCCTGGTCGGCCAGGCGAAGAGAAGAAGGTAACCACAGACACCACGGCGGGGTGACGAAGACCACGCCGCGGAGCCGTCATGTGGATCCGAAGCCGCCAACCCGCCTGAAGATCCGAACTCCGTACAGGCCCTTAGTCCGCGCGCTTGAAGATCTTGCTGCCCAGCCACACCAGCGGCTCGTACTTGCGGTCCACCACGCGCTCCTTCATCGGGATCAGCGCGGGGAGGAAGAATGTGATCCGGAAGGGCCATTGCTAAAATTAGCAATTGCCTAATGTGAAGACGAAGGTTGGCGGTCATACAGGCCGCTGGAACGCATCCACGACAGGGAGAGACCGCGGTGACCCTGCCGCTCTACCAGCTCAAGGCGGAGTTCTTCAAGACCCTAGGGCATCCCGCCCGCATCCGGATCCTGGAGCTGCTCAGCCAGCGCGAGCACTCCGTCGCCGAGATGCTCCCCGAGGTCGGCATCGAGCCCGCACACATGTCCCAGCAGCTTGCGGTGTTGCGGCGGGCCAACCTGGTGGTCTCCCGCAAGGACGGCACCACCGTGTACTACGCGATCACCAGCCCGGAGATCGCCCAGCTGATGGCCGTGGCGCGCTCGATCCTCACCGGTGTGCTGACGGGGCAGGCCGAACTGCTGGAAGACCTGCGCGCCTCCACCCCATAGACAGCAGGTGCCCGTCGGTTCTCCGGTAGCCACCCGGCGGGCGCTTACTCACCGATTGCCGGCCTGGGAAGGATCGACATGCGTGCCCCGCTGACCCTCGCTGTTGCCCAGCCGCCCTGCGTACCGGCCGATATTGCCGCCAACGCCGTGACCCACGCCGCGACGGTTCGTAGCGCCGGCGCCCGCGTGGTGGTCTTTCCCGAGTTGTCCCTGAGCGGCTATGAGCTGGCGGCGCCGTCGATCGTCGCCGACGATCCGCGGCTGGCCCCCATCGTGCAGGCGTGCAGGGACGAGAAGGCCATCGCGCTGGCAGGTGCCCCCGCCCGCGGGCCGGACGGCCGCGACTATATCGCCACGCTCGCCATCGACGGCACCGACGTGACGGTGGCCTACCGGAAGATGTGGCTGCACCCGCCGGAGCCGGACCGGTTCGCTCCCGGCGACAAGCCCGCTGTGGTGGAGGTCGACGGGTGGCGGCTGGGCCTGGCGATCTGCAGGGACTCCGGCGTACCCGAACACGCCTTGGCGACCGCGAGCCTGGGCATCGACGCCTACCTTGCCAGCACCCTGTTCTCCTTCGGCGCACGGAACCGGCGCGATGACCGCATGCGCGCCATCGCCGCCGCGCATCGTGTCTGGGTTGCGGTGGCCAGCTTCGCCGGGCCCACCGGCGGATATCGGACGACCTCCGGCGGGTCGGGGATCTGGGCGCCGGACGGGTCACTCGCGGCCCAGGCCGGATTGCGGGCCGGCACGTTCGTGCTGGCGACGCTCAGCTGAGCCGAGCGGCCTTTCTCTCTGCCAACATCGCCGGCGTCACCACCGTCCGGCAGCCCTGCGCAACGGCACGTGCCCGGCCTGCGGCAGCACGCGGCTTCTGGGGTTCAGAAAGACGGGCTTCAGGATCGGCGTGCCTGTCAAGGCACGCAGGACCTCGTCATGACCTTCCACTGGCACCATGACAGACGCGACTCGATCGAGATCCTTTCGCTGTCGGGCCACGCCGGGCTCACCGTGCCCGACCTGATCATCGCGACTGTGGCGGAGAGACTGACACATGGTGATCGGCTGCTCGTCATCGATCTCACCGAGATGGCCGGCTGGGGACACGTCGGGCGCACCGCGGTCGTCGAGGCCGTGCGCCACCTGTCGGCACATCGCCGGGTCATGGTCTGTCCACCGCGCGACAAGCTCACCTTGTGGGCGTTGCGGGAGAGCGATCTGACCATTGAGATGTGCCCTGATGTCGATACTGCGCGGTCTCGGGCCGAGCAGCAGCAGCCGGCGGCGAAGGAGGGGTAGGTCGGGCAGCCGGCGTCATGGCGGGGGAGGGTGACGCATCCACGGCCTGCGCAGGCGCCGGCCGAGGTGCCCGGCAGGCAGATCGGGCTGGTCCGGAGCCGAGGGTGACGCGACCACGACCAGCGTGGTACGTGCATAACGCGTACAGCAACGGCGTGTGGAGGGCAGGAAGAGGCGGCTCCACCAGTGGCGCCTCCCCCGCCCGAGCACCAGGAGATCACCCGGGCGGGCGAGTTCGACGAGATGACGCCAGGGCTCACCCAGCTGCACGACACACACGACGTGCAGGTCGCCGGGGATCCCTCCGGCCACGTCCTTGAACAGACTCGCGATCAGCTCGGCGCTTCTGGCCTCTTCCTCCAGACTGGCACCGTGATCGTACGGCAGCACCTCACCGATCGGGGTGATCGGCGCGCGGCTCACATGGACGGCAAGCAGCGGTGCACGCCGCAGCCGCGCCTCTCCGATCCCCCAGGCCAGCGCCCATCGCGATGCGGGAGAGTCATCGACACCCACAACGATCCGCGGGCCGGAGGGTAGCCCCTGGTTCATGGCCTCCTCCTCGAGGAACCTCACCTTCATGGTGCGCTTTCTCACCGCGTTCGTGCAGTGCAAGCCGGGATTTCACACCTTGCCCGCGACGACCTCTTCCACAACGGCCCCGGGGGCGAGCAGGCCACGCGCGTGCGCGATGGCGGCAGGGGTGTCAGCGAAGATCAGCCCGTCGCGGCGCAGGTGCTCGGCCACGCCCAAGACGCCCATCACCTGGCCGTGACCGGGCTTGATGCCCGACAGCAGCACGATGATGCCGCGCTGCTCCAACCGTGCGATCGCATCCCCGAGAACCTGGGCGCCGGTGGCGTCGATGGTGGTGACGCGGGACATGCGCAGGATCATCACGCGCACGTCGGCGACCTCCGAGAGCTCCAGCAGGAACCGATGCGCGGCGGCGAAGAACAGGGGCCCGTCGAAGCGGTAGGCGACGATATGATCTTCCAGCAGCCTGAGCTCCTCCTCACTGTGGTCGCCGGCCTCCAGGGGAACCTGCTCGATCCGGACCGTGAGAGCGACGGCACGCAGCGCCAGCACGATAGCCACACCGATGCCGATCGCCACCGCGGTGACCAGGTCGAGAGCGACCGTGACCACGAAGGTCAACGCCATCACCAGCGCGTCCGAGCGGGTGGAACGGGCGATCGCCCGCAGCGAGCCGACCTCGACCATCCGGACTGTGGTAGCCAGCAGCACCCCGGCCAGGACGGCCAGCGGAATGCGGCCGACCAGCCCGGAGGCGGCGAACACGATGACCGCGAGCACGACCGCATGGGAGACGGCCGCCACCCGGGAGCGGGCGCCGGAGCGCACGTTGACCGCGGTCCGGGCGATCGCCGCGGTGGCGGGCACCCCGCCGAACAGCGGTGCGACCAGATTGGCGACGCCCTGGCCGAACAGCTCCCGATCGGGATCATGCCGCTCGTTCACGCTCATCGCATCGGCCACCGAGGCACACAGCAGACTCTCCAGCGCCGCCAGCGCCGCCACGGCCAGCGCGGATGGCACCAGGCCGGCGAGCGCACCTGCATCGACGAAGCCGAGACTCGGAGCGGGCAAGGTGGCCGGCAGCGCCCCGATCCGGGCGACATCCAGCCCGGCGAGCTCGGCCACCCCGGTCGCCACGACCACACCGATCAGCGAGAACGGCACACCCGGCCGCCAGCGGGCGCCGGCCAGCATCAGGGCCGCCACGGCCACAGCCATCAACAGCGGCACAGGATCGGCATCGCCGACAAAGCGGGTAACCGCCGCAAAGGCCACCTGCCAGACCCGTTCGCCCTCGGCCCCCGTGACCCCAAGAGCCGACGGGACCTGCTGCAAAGCGATCACCACCGCGATGCCCGCAGTGAACCCCTCGATGACCGGGGTGGGCATGAACTGGGCAAACCGGCCGACCCTGGCCACGGCCAGCACGATGAGCACCAACCCGGCCAGCAGACCCACCATCAACACCCCGCCGGCGCCGTACTGATGCATGATCGGCACCAGCACCACGGTCATCGCCCCGGTCGGCCCGGACACCTGCAGGTTGCTACCACCGAACACCGCGGCCAGCACCCCGGCAACGATCGCGGTGGCCAGCCCGGCCTGGGCGCCCAGCCCCGAGCTGACTCCGAAGGCCAGCGCCAAGGGCAGCGCGACGATGGCGACCGTCAGGCCGGCCAGCAGATCACGACGAGGATTGCGGCGCGCCACCGCCCAGTCCGACCGGCGTGGTAGCAGGCCCACAAGACGGGCGCGCCTGCGCGCACCCGCGGAAGCCGAACTCATCGCCGCGCCTCCGCGCGCAGCTCGGCCAGCAACTGGTCCTGTCCGGCCAGCATCTCGGTGAGGATCCGCCGAGCGGCGAAGAGTAGATCGGCCACGTCCGGCGTGGGCAGGGCATAGATGACCGTCGTCCCCTCACGGGTCGCGCTCACCAGCCCGGCGCGGCGCAACACCGCCAGCTGCTGGGACAGGTTGGAGGCCTCGATCTCGATATCGGCCAGCAGCTCGCGCACCGGAAGCGGCCCATCCTGGAGCAACTCCAGGATGCGGATCCTGGCGGGATGGCCCAGCGTGCGAAACAGATCGGCCTTGGCCTCATACAGCGGAAGCGACATGATCACTCGGCCGAGTCCGCCGGATAGCGCACATCGACATCGTGCTGGCCGGCGATGCGCAACAGGTTCTCCAGCCGCACGGTGAGCACCTCCACCGCATGGTCGTCAAACGCTGCCCGCGCCCGCAGCAGCTCTGCGTCCACCTCATCGATGCGTGCCCGAAGCTCCGCAGCGAACTCGCTCAACCGTAAGCCCCCTGATCCCCGATCAACCTGCAACATCCTCATCATGTTGCAAATTGCGAAATTATTCAAATTATGATGTTTCGGATAGCGTGTCAGGCTGTGTCGGACCGCGGAGGCAGCCGTCGGTCTCTGGTTGGTACGGATGGGCCAGGTACAGTGACCGCGAGCTGACCTGCGAGTCAGCCAGCGAGCGTAGCAAGGATTGGGCTCCGGAAAGCCCGGACGAAGGAGTGCAGATCATGGGGCGGGGTCGCGCCAAGGCCAAGCAGACGAAGGTAGCTCGCCAGCTCAAGTACACCAGCCACGACATCGACCTCGATCGACTCCGCCGCGAACTCGCCCCCGCAGACGAGCACGGGCACGACGACGAGCCCGACGACTCGACCATGCAGGCATAGCACAACGGAGCCGCCGGGTGGCCATCGCTGCGGTGGCCGCGGTGAGCGCGCCGGTGGCCCGTCAGGCTCATTCCATCCAAATCCGGCAGCCGTGACATTTGTCATGGCCAACTCGTGACAGACAAGCGACGTACACCCGGGTCACAGCCGGGAGAGTCGGCGTCATGAAAGATCTGGTGTCAGCGGGAGCGGCGGTGAGCCTGCGCGGCTTGCGCAAGAGGTTCGCTGAGGTGCACGCGGTACGCGATGTGGATCTGCTCGTCGCACCCGGTGAGGTGGTGGCCCTGCTGGGCCCCAACGGCGCGGGCAAGACGACCATGATGGAGATGCTTGTCGGGCTGATCACGCCCGATGCCGGTGAGGTGGCGCTGTTCGGCCGCCCGCCACGTCGCGCGCTGGCCGAAGGGCTTGTCGGCGCGATGCTCCAAGCAGGCGGTTTCCTCGGCGAGATGACCCCCAGGGAGATCGTCAAGGTGATCGCCGCGCAGTACCCCAAACCGCTTGAGCCGGAGGACGCCCTGGAGCGAGCGGGCGTCACCCCGTTCGCCAAGCTCAGGTACGGCGGGCTGTCGGGCGGGCAGCAGCAGCGGGTCCGGTTCGCCGCAGCCTTGGCCTGTGACCCCGACCTGCTCGTGCTGGATGAGCCGACGGTGGCGATGGACGTGCGGGCGCGCCAGGAGTTCTGGGCCGCGATGCGGGAGTACGCCGGAGGAGGGCGCACGGTGGTGTTCGCCACCCACTACCTGGCAGAGGCGCAGGACTTCGCCGATCGGGTCGTGCTGCTGCGCCGGGGTGCGATCGTGGCGGACGGCTCCGTCACCCAGGTCTGCGCCTGCGTCGACACCAGGACGATCATCGCCAGGACCGGCGTCGAGCACCCCTTCGACCTGCTGCCAGGCGTCAGCGCGGTCGAGCGGCGCGGTGACCTGGTGGAGTTGCACTGCACCGACTCCGACACGGCGCTGCGTGCCCTCCTTCAGGAGGTGCCCTCCGCGCGCGACATCGCGGTCACGCCGATGTCGCTTGAGGATGCCTTCGCCGTACTCACCGCCGAGGAGACAGTCCGATGATCACTCTTGTCGTCACCGAGCTGAAGGTCCTCGCGCGCAGCGTCACCTTCTTGGCGATCACCATCGGCTTCCCGGTGGTGTTCTTCCTGGTCATGTCCGAGGTGTTCGGCGGGCTGGGCCCCGGCGGCCTGGACATGCCGCGCTACATGATGGTGAGCATGGCGGCGTTCGCCGCGATCTCGGTGTCGATCGCGGTCGGCACCAGGGTCGGCCAGGAGCGGCTGGCCGGGTGGAACAGGCAGCTGCGGCTCACACCACTACCCGGCTGGGGGTACGTGACCGCCAAGGTGGTCGTGGCGATGGCGATGGCGCTGCCCGCGATCGTGCTGGTCTTCCTCGCCGGACTGGTGATCAAAGGCGTCGAGCTGCCCGCCGGGCAGTGGCTCGCGCTCATCGCCGCCACCTGGCCAGGGGCTCTGCCGTACGGCGTCATCGGCCTGGCCATCGGGCTGGCGGTCAAGCCCGACGCGGCCGGCGGCGCCGGCGTGGCCGTCTACCTGCCGATGGCCATGCTCGGCGGCCTGTGGATCCCCGTCGAGGCACTGCCCGCCTTCATGGCGGACCTGGCCAAGCTCCTGCCCAGTTACTGGCTGGCCGAGAACGCCAGGATCCAGCTCAGCGGCGCACCGTTCCAGCCACTGGGCGTCGCCGTGATGGTCGCGTGGCTCGTGGTCGTGGGCGCCGCGGTGATCGCCCTTCACCGGCGACAGGCCGCTCGAATCTGAGCGGTGCATTGGGGCTACGCTTTCACCCGATGTCCACTCCCCCGCCCCTTCGGCCGTTGATGATGAGTTGGCCGTTTCGTCACCCCAGAACGTGGTGGATCTTCGCTCTGCTGTTCACCGCCGCCCTATGGCTCGACCTGGCCAGAGCGCTGTGGCTGGGCGAGATCGTCCACACCCTGCTGATCGCGGTCTACATCGCGTGCTACGTGGTCGGCGTCGGCGTGGCCATCGGCAGGCCCCTCATGTGGCGTGTGGGGCTGTGCGTGCTCGCCGCCGCGGCTTCTGCTCCCCTGGTCCTGATGTACGGCCAGCACGTGTGGAACCTCAGCTACACGCTGGCCATCTTCGGCTTCATGCTGCCGTGGACGGTCGCGTTCGGCCTGGCCGCGGCGGCCATCGTGGCGTCGATCGCGACCGGGGTCATGTCGCAGTCCGACGGACGCGGCACCACGATGATCTTCCTTCTCGTCGTGCTCTCCTCGGTCGCGCTGGCCGGACTCTGGCGCGCCAACCGGGCGCTGGCCGACGCCAACGCCACCATCGCCGAACTGGCCGTACTGCGAGACCGCGAGCGCATGTCCAGAGACCTCCACGATGTGATCGGCTCCACCCTGACCACGATCACCGTCAAAGCGGGCCTGGCCAGGCGCCTGCTGGAAGGCGACGGCAACGAGCAGATCCACGCCGAGGTGGCCGACATCGAAGGGCTGGGCAGGCAGGCACTCACCGACGTACGGGCAGCCGTCGCCGCCACGCACCAGCTGTCGATGGAGACCGCGCTCGCCGATGCCGCCGCGGCGCTGAACGCGGCAGGCATCCAGGCCGACCTCCCGGCAGCGGCCGATCAGATGGCCGACCGTTACCGCAGCGTCTTCGCCTACGTCCTGCGCGAAGGGGTGACCAACGTGGTCAAGCACAGCCGGGCCAGCCGCTGCCAGGTGCGACTCGGCCCCGCCTTCATCGACATCACCGACGACGGCATCGGCGATGCCAACGGCACAGGGCATGGGCTGGCCGGGCTGACCAGGCGGCTGCGTGACGTCGGAGGCACCCTGGAGGCGGGCGCGCTGCCCGGCGGCGGCTACCGCCTGCGCGTCGAGTGCCCGCGATGATCAGGGTGCTGCTCGTCGACGACCAGGCCCTCGTGCGCGGCGCCCTGGCGGCCCTGCTCGGCCTGGAGCGCGACATCGAGGTGGTCGGCCAGGCAGGCACCGCATCCGAGGCGATCGACGCCGCCCGCGCGACCCGGCCCGACGTCGTCCTGCTGGACATCCAGATGCCGGGCGGTGACGGCCTCGCGGCCGCCGCCGCACTGCGCGGCCTGGACTGCCGGGTGATCATGCTGACCACCTTCGGCCGGCCCGGTTACCTGGCCCGTGCGATGGCCGCCGGAGCGGCCGGCTTCGTCGTCAAGGACACCAAGCCCGAGCACCTGGCCGAGGCCGTGCGCAAGGTGCACGCCGGGTTGCGCGTCGTAGACCCCGACCTGGCCGCCGTATCGCTGAGCAGCGGCATCAGCCCGCTCACCGCCCGCGAACTCGAGGTCATGAACGCCGCCGCGGACGGCGGCACGGTTGCCGACATCGCGCGGCGCCTGCACCTGTCCGAGGGGACGGTGCGTAACCACTTGTCCTCCGCCATGGGCAAGACCGGCGCGCGGACCCGGGCGGAAGCCGTACGGCTGGCCACGGAGAAGGGATGGCTGTGACCAGCCTGCCCCCATAGGTGTACTGGGTTGGCTTATCCCAGCATGTGCCTGCGGCGGCGGGCGCCGTGGTCAAGATCGTGACAGCCGACAGGCTCAGGACGGCACTGCCCATGAGGGCGGCGAAGCGTTGTGCGGACTTCCAGCCCGACGTCACCCCAGGGGTGCGGAACGAGATTGCCGGGCTCGTGCCGTGGGCGAAGCCGGAATCATGATCAAGGAGAGCACCACCACCCCGGCGGGCTCCCATACGGCCTGCCTGCGCAACCGCGTCGGCCCGCACCCCGGTGACGCCGGCAAGGGCGGCGGCGTCCTGCGTGTCGGCGACTGCACGCTCATCGAGGACGGCGTACGCCTTCAAGTGGAACGGCTCGTACCTCTGCGCCGGCCCCGGTGAGGACGCCACGAAGGTCGGCCCGGCGTACAAGCGCGGTAGTTGCCTGACCGCCCCCAAGACCGAGAAGCGCAAGTCCATCTTCGGGGGCATCGAGACGGCCATCGTGGGCGGCCTGGAGGAGACGTCGTGCAAGGGCAAGAAGGCGTGGGGGACGGTGGTCGGCCACGTGAGCATCGAGTTCGCGTGCAAGCGACCGGCCGACTACTCGCTCTACGGAAGCAGCAATCCCCAGTACAGCGCCCACAGCAGGAACACCGCGCCACCGGCGACCACGAGCCCCAGGCGTACTCTCTCGCCCGTAGCGGCGATCCGCCGCCACCGCACGCCTGTCATGACGGCCGCCACCACGGTGAGCACGGCGAGTGCCTGCAGCGCGAGCCACACCACCGGCCGTCCCGCCACCAGCGGCCCGGGCGCGGCCAGCTTCCCGCCCGTCATGACCACGTAGAACACGTACGAGAACGCCCCGGCGACGACGGCGAGCCCGGCGGCGCAGGCAGTACGGGCCGCCTTGACCACCTCCACGTCCCGCCGTCCCCGGACCCACCGGACGAGGGCGACCACCGGATATCCGCCGAACGCCACCAGAAGCATCACCAGCGCCACGACCTGGACCAGCGCCGACTCCCACCACTCGGCCGGCGGCACCCCCACGGAGTCGTCCGCCTGGACGGGCGCGGGCCCGGAGATCCGCGCCACGGGAGCACTCCCGGACGTCGCCTCGCCCACCCAGCTCCCGACCAGCTCCGCGTATCCGGGAGCGAGTTCGGGCAACCGCGTCACTCCGCCGTCCGGCGTCCGATGGGCCGCGTGATCGGCATCGGCGAAGAACCGGAGCGTGTACGCCTTGTTGCCGCCCCTTTCCAGCGCCGCGGCGAACACCGGCGGCGTCTCCCTGGGCGGGGTCAGCAAGTCGTGCACCCCCCAGATGGCCAGCACCGGCTGTCGCACCCGCATGAGAGCCGCCTCTGAGTCGTGGTACGGCTCGGGGAACATCCCACCGTCGGCGATCGCCCGATACAGGGTCGGCTCGGTTCGCTCCACGAGCGACCCCTCCACGCCTGCCTTCCGCAGCCCGGCGGCCACCGCCCAGGCCTGCTGGCGCAACGGTTGCAGGGAGTTGGCCCCCACAACCACCACGAACGCGATGTCCTTGGAGCGGCCGGCCGCGAGCGGCGCCACCCATCCTCCCTCGCTGAGTCCCCAGACACCGACCTTTCCGGGATCGACTCCCGGCTGCTTCCTCAGCAGTTCCACCGCTGCCAGAGTGTCGTCCGCCAGCTGCGAGTAGGACCTCGTGAACAGCGAGTACCCTTCCGAGCGCTTGTCGTGGACCAGCACCGACAACCCCTGCCGGGCGAAGGCCACGGCCTCGGCCAGCAGCTTCTCCCTGGGTGTCCCGGCCCCGGCGCCGTGGACCAGGACGAGCCCGGCCCGCCCGGCCCGGGCGTTCGCGGGGCTGATCACGCTACCCCGCAGGTCCAACCCGCCGCTGCCGCGGAAGCTCACATCCTGCGCCACCAGGTCCGCGGGCAGGCCGGGCAGGCCCGGATCATCGGCCCTCGCTCCCGCGGCCGACGGGAGGAACCCTAACACCGTGGCGGCCATCGCGACGGCCGCAAAGATCTTTCGCATATGGCAGAGACTAGTCTGCAGAGAAACATCGGCAAAGCAATGTCTGCAGATATCGTTCTCGAGTACTAGCCTGCTCCTCATGGAGGATGAGGAGACGACGCACGAGGCACAGGACCTCGACAAGCCGTTCATGCTCAGCGACCCCGGCCGGCTCAAGGCCCTGGCCCACCCGATGCGCCGCCGCATGCTGACCCACCTCAACATCCACGGCTCCGCCACCTCGACCACCCTCGGCGAACTGCTCGGCGCGAAGACCGGTACCACCAGCTACCACCTGCGCCAGCTGGAGAAGTACGGCTTCATCGAGGAGATCCCCGAACGCTCCTCAGGCCGGGAACGCTGGTGGCGCCGCGCCTCGGGTCCGCGCGACCTGCGCGCCCCCCACCCCGACCAACTCGCCCCCGAAGACCGCGCGGTCCTGATGGAGTTCCACCGGATCGGCTACGAGGACGACCGTGCCCTGATGGACCGCTTCCCCGCCGCCTATCGTGCCGACCCGGACTGGACGAAGGGCTCGAGAGGGCTGGCCCACATGACGAAAGAGGAGCTGAACGCCTTCCACGACGAGTACGTCGCCCTGCTCCTCCGGTACACCCGGCACCGCCCGGAGGACGCTCCTTCGGACGCCCGCCCCGTGCACATCCGCCTCTTCACCATCCCGGCTGACGAGGAGTCGCCGGACTAAATCTCATCGACATCACCGCCGCCATACCCCCACAACCGTCGTTCAGGTTCCCGCTGCGCAAGCTGGAGGCGCCGGATCGGCGGGCGCTCGCCCAGTGCCGCAGCCGGACATCGCACATACCGCTTCCTACCTGGTCAGCCCAGAAGCGGGGTTCCGCGGGAGTCGTCGGACCGCGCGTGCCACGGTCGGCGCTGATGTTCTCCAGCAAAGCACACCCCCTGGCGGCGACGCTTTTACGGGAGAAGCCCGTTCACGAGGGCGCGCACACCCTTGGCGTAGGTGTCGCGGGCGGTCAGCTCCTCCCATCGCGCGGCCACCTCGCTCAGCCGGGGGAACTCCTCAGCGTCCAGCTCGGCGAACACCCGCTCTCGATGGGTGCTCCCGCCCTCCTCCCGCCGCCTCCGCGCCGCCGCCCGGCCGCCGATCTCGCCCGCCGTGTAGTGCCAGATGATCCGGTACGCGTCCACGGCCTCCTCCATCGCCAGCCCTGCAGATATGGCGGCGTCGACGATTCGCTCCGGATACCACAGTGCCCTCACCGACATCAGGTCGTCGGCCCTGAGCACGTCCACGGCCCATGGACACCCGGACACCGCCTCATGCATGGCCATGGCGGCGGCCACCATGCGCTCGCGCGGCTCCTCCGGCAGCTCGGGCCGCGCGATCCCGGCAACGTAGTCGTCGAGCAGCAGTAGGAGCAGTTCCTCCTTGTCGCGCACGTGGTGGTAGATCGCCATCGCCGTGCTGCCGACCTCCCTGGCCAGCCTGCGCATGGTGAGCACGCCCACCCCGCCTTCCTCGATCACTCGGAGAGCGGCGGCCACGATGTCCGCCCGAGAGATCTTGGGCGGTCTTCCTGTGCGTGTGGGCATCCTGTCATGATACTTTCTATACGTGTATAAAAATTCATGGGCCGTAGCGGTGCTCGCGTTCGCGGTAGCCGTGGGGACCCTCCAGATGACCGTCGTCGTGCCACTGCTGCCAGGCCTCGAACGGCAACTCCACGCCCCGCCCACCACCGTCTCGTGGACGCTCACCGCCGGGCTGCTGTCAGGCGCGGTCTCGATCCCGCTGCTGGCACGGCTCGGCGACATGTACGGCCGGCGCACGGTGTCGCTGGTCGCGCTCGGACTGCTCATCGCCGGGTCGGCGCTCAGCGCCGTGGCGGGCACACTGCCGTTGCTCATCGCCGGTCGGGTGCTGCAGGGAACGGCCGCGCCGCTGCTCCCGCTGGCCATGGGCCTGGTCAGGCAGATGGTGCCCGGCAACCGGCTGCCAAGCGCGATCGGGGTGCTCAGCGCCACCATCGGCGTGGGGAGCGGCGGCGGCATGATCTTCGCCGGGCTGCTGGACGGCAACCACCGGACGGTGTTCTGGGCACTGGCCGGGCTGGCCGCGCTGAGCTTCGTCCTGGTGGCGGCCGTAGTGCGGGAGGCGCCCGCGCGCGGATCAGGACGGCCTGACCTGGCCGGGGCGGCGCTGGTCACGGTGTGGCTCGTCTGCCTGCTGCTGGCCATCAGCAAGGGGGCGGCCTGGGGCTGGACCTCGCCGCTGACGCTGGGCCTGTTCGTGGTGGCGGTGGCGGTGGCGGCGGTGTGGGTCGCGACCGCTCGCCGTACCGCGTCGCCGCTGATCGAGATCCCCATGCTGCTGCACCGGGGGACGGTGGGGGCGACGGTGGCGTCGTTCCTGCTGGGGTTCGCCCTGTTCGCCGCCATCACGACCGTGTCGGCGGTGGCCCAGGGCGCGCTCGGGGCCTCAGTGCTGCAGGTTGGGGTCTACCTGCTGCCGACGACGATGCTGATGCTCGTGGTATCCGTGCTCGCGGGTCCCCTGATGCGCCGCTTCACCGCGTCCGCGCTCGTGGCGGGCGGCTCCGCCCTGGTGACGGCCGCCGCTGTGTGGCTGGCGGTGTCCAGGTCCTCGGGCGCGGACCTGTACGGGGCCGCGACGCTGCTGGGGCTGGGGGTCGGCCTCGGCTACGCGGCGCTCGGGACGATGGCCGTCGAGCACGTGGAGCCCGCCAAGACCGCCGCGGCCGGCGGGGTGAACGCGCTGGTCAGGGTCGTGGGCAGCAGCGTGGCCGGGGCGGTGGGGGCGGCGGTGCTGTCGAGCGGGAGCGCCGGGTGGACCTTCGGCGTCGCGGCCGGGGCGGCCCTGCTGGCGGCCCTCTTCGCCGCCGTCTACGGAAATCTCACGCGAAAGGAACTGGCATGACGGACGAACAGCGCATCGTCGCCTGGGGTGACGAGCTGATCAAACTGCACGACAGCTTCCGCAGGGATCTGGCGGACCTGCGGTCGTCGCGGGCGGGCGCGGCGGACTTGCGTACGCACTGCCTGACGTTCTGCGACGCCCTCCACACCCACCACGAGGGCGAGGACAACGCGCTTTTCCCCCATCTGGGGACCGAGCACCCGGAACTGGCCGAGACCCTGACCCGGCTCCGCTCGGAGCATCGGGTGGTGGCCCGGCTCGTGGAACGGATCAGGCGGCTCCTCGACCACGGCGGCACGGGGATCGGCGAGGAGCTCGACCGGCTCGCCATCGAACTGGAGGCCCACCTGGACTACGAGGAGGAGCAGTTGGTCCCGATCCTCAACAAGATGCTCACTCTCCCCGAGGAGGTCTAGGCGGTTCAGCCCCCTGCTCGAACGGGGCTCCCACTCCCTGAAAGGGCGACAGGGGCCGACTGGGGTGACGCGACCGTGGCGCCGTACTTCGACCGCTGGACCTGGACGCGGCAGTACACCTACGCCCGACGGGCGGCGGTAGTGCTGGCCCCACCCCAAGAAGCCGGACGGCATGACTGATCTTGGTGGCCGGAGATCCAAGGATGAGGACATCACCCGAACACAAGGAGATCTCCCGAGATGCGTAAGTACCTCGCCACCGCAGCCGCTGCCGTCGTCCTGCTCGGCACCGCCTCGCCCACCATGGCCGCCACCGTCACCGCCGACCGGAGCGTCCAGGCGCAGGTGGACCGGCTGACCAAGCAGGACGGCCTGGCCGGAGCCGTGCTCTCGGTGCGTGACAGGAACGGCCGCACCGCCACATGGACCTCGGGCACCGCCCAGCGCGGCACCGGCAAGCCGATGGTCGGCGCCGACGGCCGGTTCCGCGCGGCCAGCGTCACCAAGTCCGTCATCGGGGCGACGGTGACGCGCCTGGCCGCCGAGGGCAAGGTGAACCTGGACGAGCAGGTCGAGCACTACCTGCCAGGGGCGCTGAACGGCAGGCGGGTCACCGTCCGCCAACTCCTGCAGCACACCAGCGGCCTGCCCGAATATGTCGATCTGATCGACTTCTCCAAGCCCGCCACCCCCGCCGACCACCTCGCGCTCGCTCTGACCCGCGCGCCCGTCGGCAGGCCGGGCGAGCGGTGGTTCTACTCCAACACCAACTACCTGGTTGCAGGCATGCTCATCGAGAAGGTGACGGGCAAGGACTTCCGCGAGGTCACCGAGGACGGCGTGCTGAAGGGGCTACGCGGCACGTACTGGCCAAAGAATGGCGAGCTGGGCATCCGCGGCAAGCACGCCCACACCTACGGCGTCAGCCCGGTCAACCCGAAGGCTGGGGATACAGACCTGACCGAACTGCCGGGCTATGTGTTCGGCGCGGGCGGCGGCCTGATCTCCACTCCAGAGAACCTGAACCGCTTCTGGCAGTCGATCCCCGAACGGACGCTGCGCACGATGCTCGCCGGCGCGGTTCCCGCGTACGACCCCAAGGGCAGCCGCTACGGCCTCGGCGTCTACACCTATCCGCTGAGCTGCGGGCCCGCCTGGATGCACGACGGCGGCCTCCCGGGCCTCCGCGTGCTCAGCGGCCGCAACCGCACCGGCAAGGCCGCCACCGTCTACGTCACGGGCACCCCCAAGAGCGATCAACATCTCTTCGCCGCCCTCGACACCGCCCTCTGCGCCCAGTCAAGGTGACGCGCTCGGAGGTCGGATGACGCTTGGGGCTGATCGGCGGCGGGGAGCGGGGAGAGCAACGGTCACCTGGCCGGTTGTGTCGCTGGTGGCGCCGACAGGAACACGCGAATGATCCCCGTGCCCGTAGAAAGATCCCAGTGATGCAGCGCGCCGAACTCGTCGTACAGCCGCGCCGTCCACGGATCCAGCACTGCGGCGATGTCGCCTCGGACGGCGAGCACCAAGTCGATGTCCGACCATCGATCGCCGTCGCCAACGGCGTGTGAGCCGGTCAGAGCGGTGCCGACCACGGCGTCGTCGAACGCAAAGCAAGCGTTCTTGGACGCGGTCGCGTTCTTCGATTGAGAAGATCACAAAACTTTACGTATCGGGTACGGGGTGGCACATGAATCCGCAGGGTGCCAAGTCTTCGCTTGACCAGATCCGCGCCTACCAGCGAACGTGAATGAGGCCAAGCCATACCATTGACCAGAGGTTCAAGTAGGCAAAGAGTCAGGCACTGCCTGCATTTATCGGATAAGAAGTCATGTCTACCCGGATAGTTGCAGATTTCGAGCAAGCACGGCCGCCGCAAGCCGCCGGTGCGCCACATCCGGCCCTTCGCCCTCTCCTCGCTCGCGCATACTCCGGATACAGGGCGGACGCCGACCAGTCAGATCGCCTGCGACGCCCGGCGACCACATCCGTGTCGCTGATCCTCAAAATCCAGGATTCCGCTCACCGGCCCCCCGCGTTCGTCCACGGCGCCCATGATTCGTGCGCCACGATCCAGGGCGCCTGTGCGCCCTCCTACTTAGAGGTCCGGCTGGCACCGATCGGCGCGTATGTCCTGCTGGGCGTGCCAGTACACGAGTTCAACGCAAGCATCGTGGACCTGAGGGATCTACTCGGCCCGGACAGCGACCGCCTGGTGGAGAAGGTACGCGCCGCGCCAGATTGGGCTTACCGCTTCCGGCTCATCGACGAACACCTCTTGCACCGGACCGCGAGCGGGCCACGGCCGGCGTCGGCCGTGGCGTGGGCGTGGCAGCGGCTGCTTGCCACCAGCGGCACTATCCCCATCAGGGCCATCGCCGCCGAGGTCGGCTGGAGCAACAAGCATCTGATCGACAAGTTTCGGCAACAGGTCGGCCTGCCACCGAAGACGGTCGCCCGCCTGATCAGGTTCAACCGGCTGCTCTCCTGCCTGGACGAGTCCCCGCTGCCGCGCTGGGAGCGCATTGCGGCGGACTGCGGCTACGCCGATCAAGCGCATCTGGTCCGCGACTTCCGAGAGTTCGCCGGAACCACACCCACCGGCTTCCTCGATGCCGCTCGTCCCGCCGATCGAGTGCACCGGGTTCAGGACGAGTTCGTACTAGACCTCTGACCGGCTCAGAGACCGCAGGTTAATTCCCTTCAAGACGCCCCCACATCGGGTCCATACCGTGGTGTAGGTACGTGCACCCGACCAGCCGGAGGATGGAGATGCAAGGGGAGCCGAGACACGCCGGCATGCTGGCCGGTTTCCCGGCAGTGGCAGGCAGCCTCGATGCCGCGCCGGAGGCACCCGCCACAGCGGCGGAGGACTTCGGTCACCTCATCAGCAGGCGGCCGTTGGCCGTTCTCCGGCCGGGATCGGCTCACGACGTGGCCGCGGCGGTGAGATGGGCGGCCCGGCACCGGATGCCGCTGGCCGCGCGGGGACAGGGTCACTCCGTGTACGGCCGCGCGCAGGTGGAAGGCGGCCTCGTGGTTGACATGAGCAGCCTCGGCGCCGTACGCGCGGTGGAGCCCGATCGAGTGGTCGTCGACGCCGGGGCGACCTGGCAGTCCGTGCTCGACGCCACGCTCCCGCACCGGCTCACCCCACCCGTGCTCACCGACTACCTCGGCCTGTCGGTCGGCGGGACGATTTCCGCAGGCGGCATCGGCGGCATGACCTTCCGTCGGGGCTTCCAAAGCTGCAACGTCATCGAGCTCGAAGTCGTCACCGGCAGCGGGGACCTCGTCACCTGCTCGACGATGCGACACCCCGAGCTCTTTGACGCCGTGCGCGCCGGGCTCGGCCAGTTCGGCATCATCACCCGGGCCGTGTTGCCCCTCGTCCCGGCGCCGGAGCAGATCCGCCTGCACACCCTCACCTACCGGGACGCCCCTACCATGACCGCTGACCAGCGACGTCTGCTGACCATGGACGGGATCGACTACCTCGAGGGCGCGATCCGGCCTCACTCGTCCGGCTGGCAACACGTGATCGAGGTGGCGGTCGGGCTCCCCGGCGATGGCGGTGTTCCGGCTGGCCTGTCCGACGACCAAGCCCAGGCTGAGAGCGCCGACATGTCGTATCTCGACCTGTTCCGGAGGCTGAGCCAGTTGGAGAACCAGCTGCGTTCAACCGGCGCGTGGCGCCATCCGCACCCCTGGCTGAATTCCTTCCTCCCGGACTCGACCACGGATGCCGTAATCGTCGAACTCCTCCGCACGTTGGATCCGCTGGAGCTGGGCGAATACGGGCGCATCCTGGTCTACCCGTTCCTGCCAGCCCACGCTCGCACGCCTCTGCTGCGTCTCCCAGAGGACGACGTCGCCTTCCTCGTCAACCTCGTACGCTTCCCGAAGAACGATCCCTCCCTGGCCAACGACCTGGTCGAAGCCAACCGCGTGGTGTACGACCGCGTCCGGGCCGCCGGCGGTCGCAGCTACCCCGTCAGCGCCGTCGCGCTCACGCAGGCCGACTGGAAAGACCACTTCGGCCCGGCGTGGCCAGCAGTCTTGGATGCGAAGGACCGCTTCGATCCGCGACACCTCCTGAGCCCCGGGCAGGAGATGTTCCCCCCTCGGTGACCACCGGGCCGGAGCCCATCCCGCTGCCGCCACTCGGGCGAGCACGTTGGTGGCCAGTAGCCGGTTCTGGAACATCTCGCCAGAGAGGCAGATCTGGGTGACGTCGCACTCGGCCGTTTTGCCGGAGCAAGCGGGCCGGTGGATCCCCCCGCGCCACCACGACTTCATGTACGTGCCGAACCAATCAAGCATCTGGCTCGGGTCCTTCTGGAAGTACGTGTATCCGTCCCAGCGTCGCGTCGTTGCCCCTGCCCGACCTCGTCAGGGCCGCGTCACGCACTCGCGGCGGAAATCGACGTCCCGACTTCGTCGAGCGGATCCGCCTGCACCAGCTCGTGACCGGCTCCGATGACGCGGCCGAGGGCTTCGGTGAGGTTCTGGGCGGGAACGTCCGGCCGGTGGTCGACGCCGCGACCCGGATCGACGCGGCCGAGCGCCGGGTGTCGCTGGCGGGCGGCGGCACGGTCGCATACGACTACCTCATCTACGCGGTGGGCAGCGGCGCCGCCGATCCCGGCGTACCCGGAGCCGCGGAGTTCGCTCATTCGGTGTCGGACCTCGAGGGGGCGCAACGACTGCGGTCGGCACTGGCCGCGACGCCCGCGACGGCTCCGGTGACACGCGACGCCGTACGGCTCGGCGACGGCCGCGAGCTGCCCAGCGCGGTGACGATCTGGACGGCGGGATTTCGTGTCCCGGACCTGGCCGCCTGCAGCGGGCTGCGCACCGACACCGAAGGCCGCCTGCTCACCGACGCGACGCTGACCAGCGTGGACGACGTGCGCATCGTCGCTGCCGGGGACGCGGCGGCGATGACGGACTGGCGGGTGCGGAAGGAGGGGCCGGCGACGGCGTACGGGCGACGACCCACGGGCGCACGACGACCGCTCACCAGCGCAGCATGGCGGCCACTCCGCCCGCCTCGGCGAGCTCCTCCGCCGCTCCGGTCTCCAGCACGGTGACGTCGCCTCCGTGCTCGAAGGTGAGCTCGATCATCTCCTCCTCCAGCTCCTCGGGGGTGAGGACTGTGGGCTCGGCGTTCTGCAGGCCCGCCTCGTCGAGCAGCAGGTGCTCGACCCGGCCCTGCCGCAGCAGGGAGAGGATGTCGTCGAGGCCGACCGCGCCATTACCGCCCGACAGTGCCAGGTCCCGGGCGCGTACGGCCAGGGCGGCGTCACGCCTGGCCCGCACCTCGTCGAGAGTAGGGCGGACGAACTCCAGCACCTCCGACGGCGACAGGGCGGGATCGAGCACGGCGTCCACCTGGACGATCTCCCTGTCCGCCGGCAGCGCCTCGCTCAGCACCGAGGTGTCGCGGGGGTCGCCCACCAGCAGCAGCGTCTCCCAGCCCAGTCGCCGGGCCTGGCCTGCCACGTGCGGGGCCGACTCGCGCAGGAACTTGGTCAGGTGCTCCTCGACGCGCTGGTCGAAGCGGTCGGGGTGGATGCCGCGCCGGGAGAGCCCGGGCAGCGTCGCCGACCCCTCTCTGGACCAGTCCGCGGTCGCCAGGTTGAAGACGACCGGCTCCACCTCGTCGGCCAGGCCGTACCGGCAGTCGAACAGCCGCACACCGTCACGCCCCACCCTGACCACCCCGGCCGGCTTGTCGGCCTGTACGGCGGTGACGAGCGGCAGCAGATAAGCGTGCTCCTTGAGGACGGCGAGGTCACCCACCGGGAGCTGAACCCACTCGGTACGTACGTCGTCACCGGCCACCTGCGCGAACAGGGCACGCCCGAGACCGGGACCGGCCGGGTCGAGCAGCTCGGTGATCCGCGGCTCCAGCAGGTCGAGGCGGAGGTCTACGAGCCTGGCCCGTTCCTGGTCGGGGCCTGCGGCCAGCTCCTGGCGCAGCGCGGCGATCTCGTTGCGCAGCCGGGTCCGTCCGGCCTGTGTGCCCGGCTCCATCGTGGTGTAGAGCGACAGCACACCGACCTCGTCGCTGAAGGCCGCCAGCTCGCGTAGATCTGTCTGGTCGAACACCATGACGCACTCACCTCCGTGGGCAGGAGACCCTTGCGCGGGCCCCGGCGGTGAGGGGGTGACTCCACCTTACCAGCGCTGCCTGTCGTCCCTGGTCAGCGGCCTTAAGGAACGCTGCGTGCCCTACAGGCGTCACCGTTTCAATTCACTGCGGGTCGGGGACAGGCTCAACATCGCCTCCGATCCGGTGGCGAACGGGGCGCGCGATGATCCATGGTCGGCGAGGGGTTGAAGTCATGCGCGGGTTGGGGGCGACAGTGCGTGACCTGGCGGTGCGCACGCCGGATAGTCGCGAGCGCAACGTCGACATGTGGCGCGCGCTGGCCATCTGCCTGGTGGTGCTCGGGCACTGGTTCGTCATCGCCGTGACCTACCGTGGCGGCCGGCTGTCCGGGTACAACGCGCTGGACGTTCTCACCTGGATCGACCCGGTCACCTGGCTGTTCCAGGTGATGCCGATCTTCTTCCTGGTCGGCGGCTACGCCGGCGGCGCCTCGATGGCATCGCACCGCGCCTCCGGAGGCGACAGCATCAGCTGGGTGCTGAGGCGAACCGACCGGCTGCTTCGGCCGACAACTGCGCTGTTCCTGGTGCTGACGGTGGTATCACTGGTCGCAGGGGCAGCTGGGGTGAACAGTGAGCTGCTCGGTCACGCGGCCTGGTTTGCCTCCATTCCGCTGTGGTTCTTGTTGGCCTACCTCGCCCTGGTGGTGCTCACGCCGTGGCTGCACGCGCTGCACCGCCGCGCGGGTCTTGCCGTCCCGGTGGTGATGCTGGTCATCGTCGCCGTCGCCGACCTTTTGGGGAGGGGCCTGCACGTGCCGATCGTCGGTATGAGCACCTACCTGTTCGCATGGCTGGCGGTCTACCAGCTCGGCTTCTGCTGGCGGGACAGGCTCTTGCGGCTGAGCCCTGGGCAGGCGCTCGCGGTCGCGGCCGGCGGTCTGGCCGTCCTGATCGGACTGACGGCGGTGGGCCCATATCCAGTCGGCATGGTCGGGTACAACACGACTCCACCGTCCCTGGCACTGATGGCGCTCGCCGCCACGCAGGTCGGATTGGTTCTGGCCCTTCAGCCCGCGGCCAACCGATGGCTTCGCCGGATCGGCCCATGGAGCGCGGTCGTCGTGATCAACGCAGTCATCCTGACCGTGTTCCTCTGGCATATGACGGCGGCGGCGGTCGCGGCCGTTGTGCTGTTCCCAACCGGTGTCATGCCGCAGCCCCCGTTGCACTCCACGACGTGGCTGCTGTGGCGAGTGCCGTGGATAGCGGCTTGCGCTCTCGTCCTCGTTGTCCTGGTCGCCCTCTTCGCGCCCATCGAACTGCGCCGGTCGAGGCTGCGTTCCGTCGAGCGCGGTCTGTGGCGCGACGGCGCGACTGTGCTCGGATTGGCCGCTGTGCTGGCCGGGCTACTCGTTGTTGCCGTGTCCGGCCCCGGCTACCACGGCGCCACCGGCCTCCCCTGGGCTGGGGTGCTTTCGTACCTGTGCGGTGCTGCTGTTCTGCGCGTGGCACGAACCCGACCTGTCCGGTCGGCCGCCAGTCGCTAGTTGCCGCGGAGTTCCCCAGACAGCTGCCAGGCCGTGTGCCGACTTCGCCGATCAGAACTGACGCCCATGCCGCTCAGCCCTGCTCTGCCCAGTCGCCCAGCGACCAGTCCCGCACCTCCGGCATGTCCTGCAAGTGCTCCACCACGTACCGCTCGTGGCGGAGGAGCTGCTGCTCGCACCACGCCTTCAGCTCGCTCGCCCCGGTCGGGGTCCGCCGCGCGGCGTTCAGCGCGTCGATCACCAAGTGGTACCGGGATGCCCGGTTGCGCACCACCATGTCGAACGGGGTCGTGGTCGTCCCCTCTTCGACGAACCCACGCACATGGAACCTGTCCGGGTCCGGCCGGCCGTGCACCAGCTGGTGGATCGCGCCCGGGTAGCCGTGGAAGGCGAACAGCACGTCGACGTGGTCGGTGAACAGCTCCCGGAACAGGATGTCGTCCATGCCGTTCGGGTGGACCGTGCGCAGTGGCAACGTCATCAGGTTGACCACGTTGACCACTCTGGTGGCGAAGTGCGGCAGCCGCTCGCGCAGGATGTTCGCCGCCGCGACGGTCTCCATGGTGACCACGTCCCCGGCGCACGCGAGCACGATGTCGGGGTCCGACCACCCGTCCTCGGTGCCTGCCCACGGCCACACCCCGGCACCCCGGGCACAGTGAGCCACCGCCTCGTCCATGGTCAGCCACTGCAGCTGCGGCTGCTTGTCGATGACGACGAGGTTCACGCGCGACCGCGACCGCATGCAGTGGTCGGCGACCGACAGCAGCGTGTTCGCGTCCGGCGGCAGGTAGATCCGGCTGATCGTGCCGCGGTGGCTGATCACGTTCTGGATCAGGCCGGGCCCCTGGTGGCTGAAACCGTTGTGGTCCTGGCGCCAGGCGGTCGAGGTCAGCAGGATGTTCAGGCTCGGCACCGGCGCCCGCCACGCCAGATGGTGCGCCTCCTGCAGCCACTTCGCATGCTGCACGGTCTGCGAGGCCGACACCATGGCGAACGCCTCGTAGGTGGCGAACCAGCCGTGCCGGCCGGTCAGCGTGTAGCCCTCGAGCCAGCCGTGGCAAGCGTGCTCCGAGAGCACCTCCATCACTCGGCCGTCCCGCGATATCGCGACGTCTTCCTCGGTCACGCGCTCCGCGAACGCCCGGTCGGACGCCTCGAACACCGCCCCGAGCCGGTTGCTCTTGGTCTCGTCGGGGCAAAAGAGCCGGAACCGGTCTGGGTTGCGTTTGTAGGTGTCGCGCATGAGCTCGCCGAGCTTGCGGGTCGACTCGAGCCGCTCCCCGCCCGGCGCCTTCACCGGCACCGCGTAGTCGCGGAAGTCGGGCAGGTCCAGGTCGACGGTGAGCAGGCCCCCGTTGGCGTGCGGGTTGGCGCTCATCCGCAGCTCTCCCTCGGGGTTGATCGACAGCACCAGCGCCTCGGGCGCGCCGTGGTCGTCGAAGAGCTCCTCGGGCCGGTAGGAGCGCATCCAGTCCTCAAGGATCCGCAGGTGCTCCTTGTTGCCCTTTATTTCGGCCAGCGGCACCTGGTGAGAGCGCCATGTGCCCGACACCTGCACCCCATCCACCACGTCCGGTCCGGTCCAGCCCTTCGGCGTCCGCAGCACGATCACCGGCCACCGAGGCCGGGTGCCGTCCCAGTCGCCGCTGCGGGCCGCCGCCTGGATCGTCTTGATCGACACCCACGCCCGCGTCAGCGCGTCGGCGAACCGGTGGTGCATGCCGGGCAGTTCGTCACCCTCGACCTCGATCACGTCATACCCGTGCCCGCTCAGCAGCGACCGGACCTCGTCCCGGTCCTTGCGGGCCATCAGGGTCGGCCCGGCGATCTTCGCGCCGTTCACGTGGATGACCGGCAGCACCGCGCCGTCGCGGACCGGGTTCATGAAGGAGATCCCGCTCCACGACCCCTCCAGCGGACCGGTCTCCGCCTCCCCGTCGCCGACCACCGCCAGTGCGATGAGATCCGGGTTGTCCATCACCGCGCCGAACGCGTGCAGCAGCACGTAGCCGAGCTCGCCGCCCTCGTGGATCGAGCCCGGGGTCGGCACCGACGCGTGGCTGGGGACCCCGCCGGGTGAGGAGAACTGGCGGAACAGCCGCAGCAGCCCCTCCTCGTCCATGGTGACGTGCGGGTAGATCTCGGTGTAGGTGCCCTCCAGGTAGCCGGCCCCGACCAGCGTCGGGCCGCCGTGCCCCGGACCGGCCAGGTAGATCATCTGCTGGCCGGTGTGCTGGATCAGACGGGACGCGTGCGCGTACACCAGCGCCAGGCCGGGGCTGGTGCCCCAGTGTCCCAGTAGCCGCGGCTTGATGTGCTCGCCGGTCAGCGGCTCGCGCAGCAGCGGGTTGGCCATCAGGTAGATCTGGCCGACGGTCAGGTAGTTGTTGGCGCGCCACCACGCGTCGACCGCGGCGACCTCAGCCTCGGTGGGATGGGCGAGCCGGTTCACCAGGTCCATGGTGGGTGGTCCGGCGCTGGCGGTTTCGGTGGTTGCCACGAGAGTCTCCATCCACCAGAGTGTCGGCGCTCACGTTGTTCCCCAGGAGTTTCTGATGGGGTAATTCCCCAGGTCCCGGGCGTGTCGTTACTCTACGTGCTGCTCATCTCACCGTGGGGGACGACACACGAGGGACTCTGGTTCGGGCGGTGGCTCGGCCCGTTCATGAAGCACTGGCGCGGGCAGATGGCGGCACGCCGGGCCGCGCCGCCGTACAGCCTTCGCCTGTCATGTGTGCGCCTGCTGACCTGGGGAATCAGGCTCATTGGCTGCTTCTCGCCGCCGTACCTGCGCCGCCCGGTGCCGCAGTTCACCGACGCCACCTGGCCGGCCTTTTCCTCATAGAGAGATCAACGATGCGTGCCTACGCGGTCCCGGCCCCGATAACCGTTGCCCCCGACGCCCAACTCGCCGACGTGGTGTTCGCCGACGACCGGGTGAACAGCGACATGGTCCTGTTCCAGCGCCGGTCGGCCGGCAGCTGGCGTCCGGTGACGGCCAGGCAGTTCGCGGCCGACGTTCGCAGCCTGGCGGCCGGCTTCCTCGCCGCCGGAATCCAGCCCGGCGATCGGGTCGCGCTGCTGGCCGCCACCAGCTACGAGTGGACGCTGGTGGACTATGCCCTGTGGACGGTGGCGGCGCTGCCGGTCCCGATCTATGAGACCTCCTCGGCCGAGCAGGTCCGCTGGGTGCTGGAGGACGCCGGCCCGGTCGCAGTGGTGGTCGAGAGCGAGACGCATCGCCGCTTGGTCGAGGACGTGGCCGAGGGCCTGTCCGGGCCGCTGCAGGTGTGGCAGATCGGCGGAGGCGGGCTGGACCGTCTCCGCGAGGGCGGGCTGGACGTGGACGACGCTCAGCTGCGTGAGCGCTGCCGCGCGGTGTCGGCCGACGACCTGGCGACGATCATCTATACCTCGGGCACCACCGGCCGCCCGAAGGGCTGCATGCTGAGTCACGGCAACCTGCTGTACGAGGCTCGCATCGCAATCGACAGCCTGGAGCGGATCTTCGGCCAGGATGCCTCGACCCTGCTGTTCCTCCCGCTGGCGCACGTATTCGCGCGGGTGATCCAGGTGGCCTGCGTGGAGCGGGGTATGCGCCTGGCGCACAGCGCCGACACGGCCAGGCTGACCGAGGACCTGGCCGCCCTGCAACCGTCGTTCCTGCTGGCGGTTCCCAGGGTATTCGAGCGGGTCTACAACAGTGCTCAGCAGCGGGCCCATGCTGAGGGCAAGGGGAGGATCTTCGACTGGGCCGACCGGACCGCGGTGGCCTACAGCCAGGCGCTGGACAATGGGCGGCCAGGCTTGCGCTTGCGCCTGGCACACCGCCTGTCCGATCGGCTGGTCTACCGGCGGCTGCGGGCCGCGCTCGGCGGCCGGGTCGGCTACGCCATCTCCGGCGGAGCGCCGCTGGGCGTACGGCTGGGCCACTTCCTCCGCGGAATGGGCATCCCCGTGCTGGAAGGCTACGGGTTGACCGAGACCAGTGCCGCCGCGACCGTAAACCGGCCCCACGCGCTGAAGATCGGCACGGTGGGGCCGCCCCTCCCCGGGGTCGAGATCCGGATCGCCGACGACGGCGAGATCCTGATCAAGGGCCCGATCGTGTTCCAGGGCTACTGGCGCAACGAGCAGGCGACCAGGGAGAGCAAGACCGCCGATGGCTGGCTGCGCACCGGCGACGTCGGCGCCCTGGACGAGAACGGGTTCCTGACGATCTCGGGCCGCAAGAAGGAGATCATCGTCACCGCCGGCGGCAAGAACCTCGCCCCGGAGCCGCTCGAGGACCGCCTGCGCACCCACCCGCTCATCAGCCAGGCGGTGGTCGTCGGCGACCGGCGGCCGTACACCGCCGCGCTGATCTCCCTGGACGCCGAGGCGCTGGCGTCATGGAAGCGGGCCGCCGGCCGGCCCGAACAGGCCGGCCCGGCCGAGCTTCGCGACGATCCGGATCTACTGGCCAGGCTGCAGACGGCCGTGGACGAGGCCAACACGGCGGTGAGCCGGGCCGAGTCGATCCGCAGGTTCCGGATCCTTGCGGTCGACCTGACCGAGCAGAACGGATATCTGACCCCGACCCTGAAGGTCAAGCGTGCCTTGGTCCACAAGGACTTCGCGGCCGACATCGAGGAGCTGTACCGCTGAGCGCCAGACGCCAAAACCGGCAGACCCGCCGCGTCGCGGGCCAGCGATCGACGCTGGACCGGCTGGTGGCGGCCACACCGGCGTCCCGCGACCGGGTGGTCGACGCCGCCCGCGCGCTGTGCATCGTGGTCGTCACCCTCTGGCACTGGACACTGTCGGTCACCCACCGCACCGCCGACGGCGGCCTGGCCATGCCCAACCCGATCCACGCCGTGCCCGGTGGCTGGCTGGCCACCTGGGTGCTGCAGATCATGCCGGTATTCTTCCTGGTCGGTGGGTACGCCAACCTGGTCGGCTGGCAGCGGGCTCAGGCGCGCGGGACGACCGCCGGCCAGTTCGTCCGAGACCGGCTGCGCCGGCTGCTCTTGCCGACTGCCGTCTGGGCCCTGGTCTGGCTCGCCGGCGAGCTGATCGCGGCCGCCCTGCCCGGCCTCCACCGATGGATGTGGGAGTGGTTCCCCGGCTACCTGACGCCACTGTGGTTCCTGGGCGTGTACGGCCTGCTGATCGCCGCAGTGCCGATCACCGCGAGCTTGAACGCCCGCTACGGAGCCAGGGTCCTGATAGCGCTCGTACTGCTGATCACCCTGGGCAGCGTGGCGGACCGCGGCGCCGACCTGGCCTGGGCGGCCTGGGTGACCGCCGCCCTGGTGTGGCTGTTCTGCCACCAGCTCGGCTACGCCTGGCGCAGCTGGGAGCTGGGGCGGCGCCCGCTGGCGCAGCGGCTGGCGGTTGCCGGAGCCGGACTGGCCGCGCTGGTCGGGCTGACAGTGGGAGCGGGCTACCCCCTCTCGATGGTGTCCACCACCGGCGCCGCCGAATCCAACATCTTCCCGACCAACGCCACCATCGCCGCCCTGGCCGTCTTTCAACTCGGGCTGCTGGTCCTGGTCACGCCGGCCGCCGAGCGCCTGTTGCGCCGGCCGGCTGTCTGGAAGCCGGTGGTGGCCCTCAACGTGGTCGCGTTGACCATCTTTCTCTGGCACATGACCGCGTACCTGGTGGTGCTGTGGGCCTATGAAGGGCTAGGCCGCAACCTGCCGGCGGAGCCAACCGCCAGCTGGTGGGCCCAGCGCTGGCTATGGCTCCTGGCCCCATCGGCCGTGATGGCCGTGCTGGCCGTCCTGTTCGCCCGAGTCGAGCTGACCGCCCGCCGACCCCGCAGAGGGGCAGACCGCTGAGCTCGGTTATCTGGTCAAAGCCCCTGGGGGCTTACGGGCTCTGGCACGATGAGCTGCTCACCAGGGACAAATGGCTCCGTCTCCGGTGCCTATCCCGGAAAGTCACCCTGATGATGAACCGGTTCTCGTAGGTGTCGCCGTCGGCGAGTTCGGCGACCATACGCTCCTCCACGATGGCCACGTCGGGGTCGTCCGTCTGGTGGAACAGGACGTCGTGCACGGCGATGCTGCGCGCCCCGGCGACCAAGCCGGTGAACGCGAAGGTATCACGGCGCTCCACCGTAGCGCTGCTGCGCCAGCGAGTGGACATATCGGCGCGACTCTGACTAGAGAGTCAGCGCCGATGCTTTGAGCAGGACTAACGGCTGCTTCTGTTGTTCCTGTGGCAGCAGGCGTGGCGAGCCCGGCGGGCGCGAAGGATGCGCCGGCATCCCGATCTCGCTCTCGTCAGGGGCATACATCGAACCTTCGGCGGCGCGACGGGCGGCGCTTATGAAGACGTGGACTGTGTGGCCGGATGTGGTGAGCGCGAATTTCTTCGAGGCGGGGGTTCTCGAGCTATGCGAACTCGTGCTGGCCCGGGGGATCGCCATTGAAGCGGCGATGCTCTCGGTCGACGATGCACACGCCTTCGTCTCCTCCGGCATGGCCGCGCGTTGCTCGTGGGTCCTCCTCGAAGCGTTTGAAGAGCGGGCGGAGGACGCTCTCCGAGCGGTCTCGGCGATGGAGACTGTGTTGTCCGAGGCCGACGTCCAGCTAGAGAGGGTCTACCACGGGTACGGTCCAGCGTCGTGGGCCGTCCAGCGCTACGGAGCTGCGCGCGGTCACGGGGTTCGCGCAGGTCTCGAAGATGTGACGGTCCTTCCTGATGGGCGTCCCGCGTCCGGCAACGGCGAGATCGTGGCCGCCGCAGCGGCACTAATGGCGCACGCAGCCCTCTGACGTCAGCGTGTGGCTGCGCCGGCCATCGGGACGGCGCTCCACAGACAGGAAGAAATGGCATGTCCGAAACCCTGTGCATTACGGAAAACCGTATGTAACATCCGGTTCATCCACAGGTCGGTGGCAGGAGGGGTCCTATGCGGGCTTGGTTCATCGCGTTGCTGGCGGCGTCCTCCACGCTGTTGTCCGGTTCGCCCGCCGCCTACGCGTCGCCGTCCGCTCCTGCGGATGGCGTCCGCCCGCCCTTCTGCACTTTGGACGCCGGCCGCACCACCCTGACCGTCAGATCAGGCAACGTCGACCGCACCGTCCTGGTCTACCTTCCCGCCCTCTCCCGAGGACGCGCGAACCTGCCGATGGTGCTGAATCTGCACGGCAGCCAGAGCACCGCGGCCGAGCAACTGACGAGAAGCGGGATGGAGGAAGCCGCCGACGACGGCGGCTTCCTCGTTGTGGCCCCGGAGGGGATCGTCGACGCCTCGCCTGGATACCGCTGGAACGTCCCCTACGTCACCGGCACCGGTGGGCCCGACGACGAGCAATTCCTCACCGACACCATCACCACTCTGGCGCGGATGGGGTGCGGCGACCCCGGCCGCGTGCTGGCCGCCGGCTACTCGGGCGGAGCGCGGATGGTCTCCCAGTACGCCTGCGACCATCCCGACCGGGTGACCGCGCTCGCGGCGGTGGTGGGTCTGCGCGCCGGGGCGCCACGCCAGGAGGCGGACGGTTCCTACGTTCCGGACACCGCCACCTGCCAGCCGGCCCATCCGGTCCCGGTGGTGTCGTTCTCCGGAACCGCCGACCCGGTCAACCCGTACGCCGGAGGCGGCGCCCCGTACTGGGGTTACGGCGCCGAGGCCGCCGTGAAGCAGTGGGCCGTGCTGAACGGCTGCCGCCGCGGCCCGCGCACCATCACGGTCTCCGAACATGTCAGCCGGGTGCAGTACACCTCGTGCCGGGGCGGAGCGGACGTCGTGTCATACGTTGTCCAAGACGGCGGACACACCTGGCCGGGCAGTCCCGCGATCTGGCCGCCGGCCCTGGGACCGGTGACTCAGGAGATCGACGCCAAGGAGATCATGTGGCACTTCCTGCGCACCCACCCTGGCCGTACGCCTTGAGCCTGGTAGTGCTGACTGCGACTGCTCCGCCGAAGGCCGCGACAAGCCACGTCCGAGCATCCGGGGGACGTCACACGGCGGTTGCGGACGCCGCCTCGCCCTCGGGAGACGGTGTTTGGGCGCTGTCCGTCGGACGGCCGTGGCCGAGGGTCAACTCGCTCTGCAGGACGAGGACGGCCCCACCGATCGCTGCGGCGTCCGACCCGCTGACCGATGGGACGACCCGCACCCGGTGAGCCCGCCGCGCGAAGGTGCGGCCGTCCACCTCCTCCTGGATCACCGACTGGTAGATCGAACCGGCGACCGCGAAACTCGGTCCGGCGAGGACGACTGTGTCGAGGTCGAACAGGGTGGTCATGGTGACCGCGGCATAACCCAGATAGCGGGCCGACCGTTCGACCAGGCCTCGGGCGGCCGGGTCGCCGGCGTTCGCCGCAGCCGCGAGCCACGCGAACCCGCTGAGGAAGTCGTCTCCGGTCGGATCGAGCGCCAGTCGCTGGCCAAGCCCGGGCGTCGTCAGGGCCTGCCTGACCAACGCGGCCGGGCCGGCGTAGTTCTCCAGACAACCGCGGTTGCCGCAAGGACACTCGTCCCCGTTGACGTCGACGGAGATGTGGCCGATCTCCACGCTGTTCGAAGAGCTGCCGCGATACACCTCGCCTGCGACCACCACGCCACCGCCGATCCCGGTGGCCATGTAGATGCAGCCGTAGGTGCTGCGTGGCTCTACCGCCCCCAACCAATACTCACCGATCGCGGCCGCCGCCGCGTCGTTGTCCAACAGGACCGGCAGACCGAGGCTCTCGGCGAGACGGTCCGCGATCGGGTAACCGAACCACTCCTCGGTGGGCTGCGGGGTCAACAACACACCAGCCCGCCGATCCTGCGGCCCATAGCTGACCAAGCCAACTCCCAGCACCTTGTCACGATCGACGGCCGCCGTGTCGAGCAGCGCGTTTACCTGCGTGGCCACCGACGACAGCCCGCGCTCCGGCGGCATCGACGACACTCCGCTGAACGACATCCTCGCGATCTGCCGGCCGGCCAGATCGACCACAACGATCACGCACGTATTGCGTTCCAGCTGCACCCCGACGCTGTAGCGGGCTGAAGGATTGAGCTGGACGAGCATCGGTCGCTTGCCTCCCGTCGACGCCCCCAGCCCCGCCTCGACGACCAGGCCGTCGACCATGAGCTCACGCACGACCTCGGAGATCGTCGGTGCCGTCAAACCGGTTGCCCCCACGAGCTCCACCCGGCTGATCGCCCGCGCCGCCCGGATCAAGTCGAGCACCATTCCGCGGGTCTTCGTCCGAGTTGCCCAGATGGGGCTCGTCACCGTGCCACCTCCCACATCCCAATGTATAAAAGCTACCTTATTTTCAGCCATCCGCCGGGCGAGCAGCTCCACCGCCAGGCCCTTGAGCTGGGGTCCAATCCCGAGCTCCAGGTGCCTTTTTCCTGGGCATACCTTCGCAGATTGACTTTCATAACTTTGCTAACTAAGCATGCTGGGGCAGCTGTCCGCATCTATCTCGAACAGAGGGATCAGATGAAACATCGTCATGCGCTGCTCACGTTCAGCGCCGTCGGAGTCCTGGCGCTGGGCAGCATGGCAGCGACCACGCTCCCCTCGTCGGCTGCCACCACTGGCTGCTCCGTCACGTACACCGTCCAGAGCGAGTGGCCCAGCGGATTCACCGCCAACGTGGCCATCACCAACCTGGGCTCCGCCGTCACGGGGTGGACCTTAACGTTCGACTTCCCCAACGCCGATCAGAAGGTCACCCAAGGCTGGAGCGCCACCTGGACGCAGTCCGGGGCTCACGTATCCGCCACCAGCCTGAATTGGAACGGGTCACTGGACACCGGCGCGTCCGCCTCCATCGGCTTCGCCGGAGCATGGAAGGGGGCCAACCCGGTAGCCACCTCGTTCGCGCTCAACGGCACAGCCTGCACCGGCTCGGTGATCACGCCGACCCCCACCACAACCACCAGTCCCTCCCCCAACCCCAGTGGTCCAGCACCACGCCTGCAAGTGTCCGGAAACAAGATCGTCACGTCGGACGGCAAGCCTTACCGTCTGCTCGGCGTCGACCGCTCAAGCGGCGAATACGCCTGCGTGCAAGGCAAGGGCCAATGGGACAGCGGACCGGTCGACCAAGCATCGGTCGATGCCATGAAGAGTTGGAACATCCACGCGGTGCGCCTGCCGTTGAACGAAGAATGCTGGCTCGGTGTCAACGGCTCGCCCAGCGGCGCGACCTACCAGGTGGGCGTGAAGGCCTACGTCAACCTGCTGGTCGCCAACGGCATCACCCCGATCCTCGACCTGCACTGGACCTCGGGCGCCTACAGCAACGGGCCGGACTGGCACTGCAAGGACGCCACCGCGACGTGCCAGAAACCGATGCCGGACGCGCAGTACGCCCCCCAGTTCTGGACCAGCGTCGCGAACACCTTCAAGGGCAACGACGCCGTCGTCTTCGATCTGTTCAACGAGCCGTACCCGGAGATCGGCAGCGACTGGAACAAGACCTTGGGCTGGCAGTGCCTGCGAGACGGCGGCACCTGCACCGGCATTCCCTATGAGGTGGCCGGCATGCAGGACCTGGTCGACGCGGTCCGGGCAACCGGCGCGACCAACGTCCTCATGGTGGGCGGCCTGGAGTGGACCAACGACATGCGGGAGTGGCTGGCATACAAACCGAACGACCCGCTGAACAACATCGCCGCGTCCTGGCACGCGTACAGCTTCAACGCCTGCGCCACCCCGTCCTGCTGGGACACCCAAATCGCCCCGCTCGCCCAGCAGGTACCCGTAGTGCTCGGCGAGTTCGGCCAGGACAACTGCGGCTACGACTACATGGACACGCTGATGGACTGGGCCACCGCACACGGCCTGTCCCACCTGGCATGGACCTGGAACCCGTGGGGCTGCAGCACCGGCGCCGTCCTTATCAAGGACTGGAACGGTACTCCCGAACCCGGCGTCGGCGAAGGCTACAAGGCCCACTTGCTCACCCAAAATCCCTACACAACCCCGTGACCAACCACCCCAGGCGGCTGCCCACAGCCGCGTACGACGCCACCCCGGCCGGATGTCCAATGCCAGGGCTGTCGAAATGCTGTCTACCCGCAGGTGGCAACGGCCGCGGCTGAGAAGACCACCGCACCCGGCCCCGCGAACGCCGCCTTCTCGCGGCGGAGCGGGGCCGTTGCTCTTTCGCAGAACCCGAGGAGGGCGAATGGATCATGGTGTGTGCAGGGTTGGTGCACGCGAGCACGCACCGAGCACGTGACCGTCGTGTGCGTCATCCCTGCGCAACGGCGGTGCCCCAAGAGAGCATCGCCGATTGTTCAATCCGGGTGGAGCCAACGCCCGGCATGGATCCCGTCGGGACGCTGCGCTGACGCCGCTCAGATCATCGCCACCAGGATCCTTCTCGGGCCGGTGTAAGCGTGCCTGCCGTGCATGACGAGCAAGTTGTCGATCATCATGACGTCGCCTTCCTGCCACGGGAAGGAGCATTCGTTCCGTTTGGTGACGTCGCGGATGTGCCGGAGGTCGACCACGTCCAGCGGGCTGCCATCGCCGTAGGTGGCCTGGAGGGGCAGGTCCTCGTCAGTCTCTGCCATCTCCAGCAGGGCCTCGGCCTCGTCGTCCGGGAGGTTGGAGACGTGCCACTGCTCGGCCTGGTTGAACCAGACCTCCTCGCCGGTGACGGGGTGACGCCGGATGGCCGGGCGGACCTGTCGTACTCTGAGCTCCTCATCATCGGTCCAGTGGAACTCCGCGCCGGTTTCCGCCAGCGTCTTCTCCACCTCGGCCCGGTCGGCCGTCTCGTAAGTGTCCTGCCAGGACTTGCCGAAGCCGAATCCCCCGTGCAGGTTCTGCAGGTAGGCGACGCCGCGGGTGGCGAAGCGCTCGCGAACCTCGGGTGCGATGCCGGCCAGCACGGCCCTGGAGTCCGAGACGGGCGTCGCGCCTCCGGTCTCGGGAGCCTGGTCGCAGTAGAAGAACAGGCGTGAGGGCCAGCGGTGGGCGTAGGACAGCTCGTTGTGCAGGGAGATCTCGTACTCCGCCGGGTACTCGGTGGAGGTCCACACGCCTGTCTGCACAGCCACGCGGGGAGTGTTGCCGTGCCGGTAGCTCGTGAACGGCTCCCCGAACGTGCTGACGAACCGGTGGAAGTCAGCGGGCGAGGCGATGCCGAGACCGCGGAACAGCACGGCACCGTGCTGGACGAGCAGCTCGTCGGCGGGCCCGCGCGCGGCGTCGTCGAGCACGGCGATCGTGGTCGCCCCTGAGGTGATCTTGTCCATGGTCAGTGCTCCCGCGGTTCCGGCATGCCCTTGGTCTTGGGAATGGGTGACAGCGCGAGCACGACGATCGGGATCACCGCGCCCGCCGCGCAGATCAGCATCGTGGTCCGCATCCCGACCCCTGCCGCGAGCAGCCCCGTGAGCAGGGCGCCGAGCGGGGCGAGGCTGAGGGCGACGGCGCGCTGTGAGGCCATCACCCGGCCCTGCAGGTGCTGCGGGGTGGCGCCCATGCGCAACGTCCCGCTCGCCACCATCGCGATGGGCCCGGTGATTCCCAGCAGGAACTGGGCGGCTCCGATCATGACGATGAGCAGCCACGTCGGCCCGGTGGCCAGCCCGATGAGGAACAGCGAGAGGTTGCCGACCACGGTGGGCCAGAAGAACGCCGGGCCGATGCCGATCCACTTCATCGTCCGCGTGGCCAGCAGCGACCCGAGAATGGCGCCGGGAGCGCCGACGGCCAGCAGGATGCCGAGCCAGTAGGGGCTGAGGCCGAGCCCTTTGACGACCCAGAGCGGCAGCAGGACCTCGATGCCGGTGTAGAAGAACATGTAGAAGCCGGCCGCGATGACGCCCGGCCGGATCAGCGGGTCACGCCATACCCAGCGCAGACCCTCGGCGATCGAGGAGAACACGCTCGGCCGTTCCTCGCCCGGTGTGGGCACCGGCTCCGGCTTGCGGATCAGCGCGCAACTGATCGCGGAGATGATGAGCGTCACCACGTTGACGAGCAGAACCTGGGCTGCGGCGAACGCGCTGACCAGGGCGGATCCCGTGCTGTTTCCGGCGATCCTGGAGACGGAGGTGCTGAGCTGCAGCTTGGCGTTGCCGTCACCGAGATGCTCCCGCCCCACCAGGAACGGCAGGTGCGACATGTTGGCGACCTCGAAGAACACGAACAGCGCGACCGAGAGGAAGGAGATCGTGCCGAGCCAGAAGAGCGTGAGCGTCCCGGTGAGGTACATGACGACGATCAGGAGCAGCAGCAGGGCGCGGCCGACGTCCGCGGCGATCATGGTGGGCCGCTTGCGGAACCGGTCGGCCCAGAAGCCGGCGAACAGGAACAACAGGAACGGCAGGCGGCTGACCGCGCCGAGCGTGCCCACCTCGGCCTCGTTGGCGCCGAGGATGACGATGGCCACCAGCGGCATGGCGACCACGGTGACCTGGGCGCCGAACTGCGAGGTGGTGTAGCCGAGCCAGAGCTTGAGGAACTCTCGGTGCTTCCAGAGGCTGGCGGGCTCGTCTACGGCCGGGGCGGGCGCCGGTGTCTCAGTGGTCGGCGTGTCCGAGGCCACGGTCCATCCACCTCCTCCATTTGTGGGCGGTTCTGGTGACGTAGGGGTTGTACAACGCGCTGAAGCGGGCGCCGGGGATGAGCCCGGTGTCCAGCCCGGGGACGATCGGCCGCCAGCCGAAATCCTCATCGGCGGGCGCCTTGTCCTCTTCCGGGATGAGCAGGACGGCGGGCCCGTCGTAGACGTCGTGCTTGTAGCGGCCCACCGCATGCGCGTTGGCGCGGAAGACCTCCACATAGCGCTGGATCTGGTCGAGGTCGTCGGTCTCGGTCCGCAGCTGCCCTTCCTTGGTGGCCGCGTTGACGATCTTCAGCAGGCGCTCGGCCGGTTCGAGCATGCTGAGCTCGCGCGGGTCGAGCGAGGTGGCGCCGCCGGCGAGCGCGTGCACCATCAGCGCGGTGTCGTCCTCCAGGGTGGAACCGACCACCGGCTCGTCCGCGGAGGACCAGGCGAGGAAGACGTACGGCACGGTCTCGCCGGACGCGCGCAGCCTGCGGGCGACCTCGAGGGCGATGTTCCCGCCGATGCAGAAACCACCCAGGAAGTACGGCCCTGCCGGGGCGATCTCGCGGATGTAACCCGCGTAGGCTTCCGCCATCTCGTCGATCGAGGTGTGTACGGCGTCGCCCGCGGTGAGGCCGTGTGCCGGGATGGCGTAGACCGGCTGGTCCTCGCCCAGGTGCTGGGCGAGCGGCCGATACCGGAACACCTGCCCGCCGAGGGCGTGGATGAGGAAGAGCGGGGGACGCTTGCCCGTGGTGCGCAGCGGGACGACCCTTCCGCGTGACACCGGGTTCTCGCCCTCGTCGGCGAGCGCCTCGGCGAGCAGCGCCACCGTGGGCGCGGCGAGGACCGTCCCCACCGGAATCTCGCGGTCGAGCTCCTGACGCATGCGCAGGGCCAGACGGAGCGCCAGCAGCGAGTGACCGCCCAGGTCGAAGAAGTCGTCGTGGATGCCGACCTGCTCGACCCCGAGGATGTCGGCCCAGATCTCGGTGAGGGTCCGCTCCAGGTCGTCCCGGGGAGCTTCGTACGGGGCACGGGCCGCCGGTGCCGGTTCAGGGAGTGCTTTGCGGTCGAGTTTGCCGTTGGCGGTGACCGGTAAGCGCTCCAACTCAGTGAAGGACGCGGGGATCATGTGCTCCGGCAACCGCTCACGCAGGAACCCCACCAGTTCCGGTGCGTCCGCCCGGCCCACCACGTAGGCCGCCAGCACGCCACCCACCGGCCGCACCGCCGCCGCCTGCACCGCGGGGTGCCGGGCCAGCACCGCCTCGATCTCGCCCAGTTCCACCCGCATGCCCCGGACCTTCACCTGATCGTCCATCCGGCCCAGGTAGTCCACCTCGCCGTGCGGCAACCACCGCGCCAGGTCACCGGTGCGATACAGCCGCGACCCCGGCGGACCATACGGATCCGGGACGAACCGGTCGGCAGTCAGCCCGGGCCGCCGCACATACCCCTCGGCCACCTGCACTCCGCCGATGCACAGCTCTCCTGGTGTCCCTACCGGCACCCGCCGCGAATCGGCATCCAGGATCTCGATGCGCGTCGCCCGGATCGGCGCCCCGATCGGCGTCCGCTCCTCCCCCACCTGGCACGCGTGCCAGGTCACATCCACCGCCGCCTCGGTCGGTCCGTACAGGTTGTGGACCTCCACACCGGGCCACATCCGATGAACCCGCGCCACGAGCGCGCTCGGCAACGCCTCCCCCGAACACACCACCCGCCGCAAGGACGGCACCGCCAGATCCGGCACCTCCACCACCGCATCCAGCATCGATGGCACGAAATGGACCATCGACACGTGCTCCCGCCGCATCAACTCCACCAACGCCGGCGCGTCCAGGTGCACGCCGGGCGGCGCCACCACCAGCCCAGCGCCCTCCACCAGCGGCCAGAACAACTCCCACACCGACACGTCGAACGTGAACGGCGTCTTCTGCACCACCCGATCCGCCGCTCCGAGCGGGAATGCCTCCCCCATCCACACCAGCCGATTCGCGATCGCGCGATGCGACACCACCACGCCCTTCGGCCGCCCCGTCGAGCCCGACGTGTAGATCACATACGCCGGCGCCTCCGGAGGAACGGCCACAGGCTCCGCCCCGCGCACGACGTCCGGCAAGGAGGTGGAGACGGTCTCCACCTCCCCGAACCGCTCCGGCGCCCCGGTGATCACGACCCGCGCCCCGGCATCGGCCACCATGAACGTCAACCGCTCATCCGGGTACTCCAGCTCCAGCGGCAGATAGGCGCCCCCCGCCGCCATCACCGCATGGACGGCCACCACCAGGTCCACGCTCCGCGGCAGGCACACCCCCACCACATCGCCCAGCCGCACACCCCGCTCACGAAGGGCCGAAGCCAGCGCACTCACCCGTGCGCCGAACTCCGCATATGACAGCCACACCCCATCGCCGCCGCAGACGGCCGCCGCATCCGGCGTCGCAGCCACCCGCCGTGCCACCGCCTCAGGCAACGACACGAACTCCCGCGCCACGCCCGTCGCATTCCACCCCTCCACCGCCGCCACCTCCCGGGCGAGGAGCTCGGCGGCGCCGCGCGGATCGGCCGCGGGATCCGCAGCGATCTCGGTGAAGACCTGGTGGTAATACTCGCCCATGCGGAGGATCTGATCCGCGGAGAACTGGGTGACGTCGTACTTCAGCTTCAGCTCCAGCCCGCCGCTCTGCGGGGACCACGTGAAGTTGGCCGAAACCGGCAGGTTGGTCTGCTCGAAGAACTCGCTCTCCACGACCTCGATCGGGCCGCCGGGACCGAGGTCACGGTAGACGTGGAAGTCGCGGTAGTCGAAGAGGACGTCGATCACCGGCGACCGGTTGGTGAGCCGTTGCATCTCGAACAGCGGGTAGAGCCGGTGCGGCAGGAGGGCCACCTCGGCTTCGAAGACCTTCCTGATCAGCTCCTGCCAGGTGCGGACGTCCGTACGCACCCTGACGGGCACGCTGTTGAGGAACAGGCCGAGGACCTGCTCGGCCGCCTCGTGCTCGGGCCTGCCGTGCGTGACCAGGCCGGTGATGACATCGGCGTCGCCGGTGAGCAGCGCGAGCACGCGGAGGTGACCTGTGAGCAGCACGGTCCGCAGCGGCACCCTGGCCTGGCGCGCCACCTGCTGGAGCGCCGCCACGAGCGGCTTGCCGAGCGGTACGGCGTGAGCCGTCGTCTCCTCCGCGTCCCCCGTACGGTATCCGGGCAGACGAGGCAGCGTGGTGGTCGGCGCCTCCGTCAGCACGTCCCGCCAGAACTGCTCGGTCGCCGCGGACGCCACCGCAGCCTTCTCCCTGGCGACGAAATCACGGAAGGTCAGCCCCGGCGCCTCTGCACGGCCACTGCCGTTCGCGGGCGGAGGCTCGACCGCCGGGTCGCTGTCGACAGCGAACCTGGCGGCGTAGCGGCCAAGCAGTTCGGTCACGAGCGAGGCCACGCTCCAGCCGTCGAGGATCGCGTGGTGGAAGCTCAGGGTGAGCGCGAACCATCCCGATGCGAGGTGGTGGATGACGGCGCGGAAGAGCGGCGGGGCCTCCCAGTCGAACGGCCGCCGCTTCTCCTCCTCCCGCCAGATGCTCAGCCGCTGCCGGGGATCCTCGAACCCGGAAAGGTCGATCTCCTGTACAGGCGGCTCGACGTCGTCCCAGACGAGCTGGATCGGCTCGTCGAATCCAGTCAGGTCGAACGAGGTCCGCAGGACGGCGTGCCTGGCCATGACGTCGCGCAGCGCGGACCTGAACACCTCACCCTGGTAGGTGCCGCGCAGGATCAGCGTGAAGACGTCGTGGTAGGTCGCGGAGTCTTCCTGGTAGGCGCTGTGGAAGAGCATTCCCGCCTGCAATGCGGTCAGCGGGTAGGCGTCTTCCAGCCCGGTCACGGAGTCTGTTGCCGTCAACGCCTGCCTCCTGGGAATCGCCGCTTGAGCCGATCCAGATCCGCCGAGCCGAGCAAGCCGAACGCCCGGCTGCCCGTGCTCTCGTCGGTCTCGCCGAGGGTGATCGTCTGAGCCAGCTCCCGTACCGTCTGGTGGACGAAGACGTCCTCGAGCTTGAGGGTGTAGCCACGGGCCCGGAGGCGTGCGACGACCTTGAGCGATCTGATGGAGTCACCGCCGAGGGCGAAGAAACCGTCGTGGGCGCCCGGCGACGCGATGTCCAGCACCTCGGCCCAGACCTCGGCGACCGCCCGTTCGGCCGCCCCGCTCGGCTCCTCGTACGGCACGTCCGCCGGGGCCTGAGGCGTGGGAAGGGCTTTGCGGTCGAGTTTGCCGTTGGCGGTGACCGGCAACCGGTCCAGCACCGTGTACCAGGACGGAACCATGTGATCGGGCAACTGCGCACGCAGATACCCCGTCAGCTCCACGACGTCCGGCTCGCCCACCACATACGCCGCCAACCCTCCGCCGAACGGCTGCACCACCGCCGCCGTCACCGACGCATGTCCGGCCAGCACCGCCTCGACCTCACCAAGCTCCACCCGCATCCCGCGGATCTTCACTTGATGATCGATCCGGCCCAGGTAGTCGACCTCACCCTCCGGCAACCACCGCGCCAGATCACCCGTCCGATACAACCGCGAACCCGGCGGGCCGTAGGGATCGGGCACGAACTGCTGCGCCGTCAACCCCGGGCTGCCGGCGTATCCGTCGGCCAGACCCACCCCGGCGATGCACAGCTCTCCTGCCGTCCCCACCGGCACCCGCCGCAGGTTCTGGTCCAGGACTTCCAACCGGATCCCCCGGATCGGCGCGCCGATCGGCGTGCGCGTCTCCCCCGGCACACAGGCATGCCAGCTCACATCGACCGCCGCTTCGGTTGGCCCATACAGGTTGTGCAACCGCGCATGGGGAATCCGCTCGAAGAACCGCCCTGCCAACGACGACGGCAACGCCTCCCCCGAACACACCACGCGCCGCAGCGACGGCACCTCCAGAACCGGCTCCTCCAGCAACGCCTCCAGCATCGACGGCACAAAATGCACCATCGACACCTCATGCTGATGAATCAGCCCGATCAAGGCGGAGGTGTCACGATGCGCACCCGGCGCCGCCACCACCAACCCCGCGCCGGACATCAACGGCCAGAACAACTCCCACACGGACACGTCAAACGTGAACGGCGTCTTGTGCAGCACCCGATCGCCGGCCCCCAACGGGAAGGCCTCCCCCATCCACACCAGACGATTCGCGATCGCCCGATGCGAGACCACCACACCCTTCGGCCGCCCCGTCGACCCCGACGTGTAGATCACATACGCCGGCGCACTCGCAGGAACCGGCACACGCCCCGGCTCCCCGTCCTTGGGCTCAACCGCCGGACTCACCGTGATCCACCCGGCGAAACGCTGCGGCTCCTCGGTGATCACGGTCCGCACTCCGCCATCGGTGACCATGAACGCCAGCCGCTGGTCGGGGTCACCGGGATCGAGCGGCAGGTACGCCGCTCCCGCCGCCATCGCGGCGTGCACGGCCACCACCAGGTCGACGCTGCGCGGCAGGCACACGCCCACCACGTCGCCCACCCGCACACCACGCTCACGCAAGGCTCTGGCCAGCGCGTTGACCCGCCCGCCGAACTCGGCGTAGGTCAGCCACGTACCGTCGGCGTCGCACACCGCGGGCGCGTCCGGCGTCGCGGCCACCCGTGCGGCCACCGCGTCAGGCAACGACACGAACTCCCGCGCCACCCCCGTCGCATTCCATCCCTCCACCACCGCCGCATCCCGGGCGGGCAGGGGAAGCCAGGAGACAGGCGCGTCGGGGTCGTCCACCGCCGCGGTGAGCAGGGCGACGAAGTGCTCGGCCATGCGCTCGATCACGTCTGCGTCGAAGAGGTCGGTGCGGTACTCGAAGATGCCACCCAGCCGGCCGGGGAAGCGCTGGACGTGGAGCGAGAGGTCGAACTTGGCGGTCGTGGTGTTCGACGACACCCACTCGACGTGCAGATCTCCGGCCCGCATCGCAGACCGTTCCGTATCTTCCAGGCTGAGCATGGCCTGGACCAACGGCGTACTGCCCAGATCGCGGCGCGGCCGCAGATCCTCGACGAGCGCCTCGAACGGAACCTCCGCGTTGGCGAAGGCGTCCAGCGTGGTGGCCCTGACCTGCCTGATCAACTCCCGGAAGGTGGGGTCTCCCGAGCAGTCGGTACGGAGCACCAACGTGTTGAGGAAGAAACCGATCAACGGCTCCAGCTCCGGCCTGGGCCGTTCCGCGGTCGGCGTGCCGACGGAGATGTCCTGCTGCCCCGTGTGCCGGGAGAGCAGGACGGCGAAGGCGGCGAGCAGCGCCATGAACAGCGAGGCGTTCTCCTCGGCGCCCAGCGCTCGCAGCCGCTCGAAGACCGAGGTCGGGATCATGAACGGAACATTGGCACCCTCGTGACCGCGTCGAGGCGGACGCGGCTTGCTCGCGGGGAGTTCCAGGCGTTCCGGCATGCCCTCCAACCGCTTGCGCCAGTAAGCCACCTGGGTGTCGCGGAGCTCACCCTCCACCCGCGCACGCTGCCAAGCCGCATAATCGGCGTACTGCACCGGCAGCTCCGTCAGCGACGCAGCCCGGCCCTCCGCCAACGCCGCATAAAGCTCACCCAGCTCACGGGCGAACAACACCGCCGACCACGCATCGTTCACCACATGATGCACCGTCACCAGCAACTGATGATCCCGCACCCCATGCCGGACCAGATGCGCCCGCAGCGGAGGCTCAGCCGTCAGATCGAAACGCCGCCCCGCCACCCCCAGCAAAAACCCACGAGCCTCCGCCTCGGCCAGCTCCACCACCTCAAAAGGCACCACCGGCTCGGCCCCCACCGACACCAGCACCTCATCATCAACCTGCACGAACCGCGACCGCAGCACCTCATGCCGCTCCGCCAACGCCACCAACGCCCGCTCCAGCAACCCCGCATCCAGCGGGCCGCGCAGGCGCAGCCAGATCTGGGTGTTGTAGACAGCGAGATCGCTCTCCAGCTGATCGAGGAACCACAGCCGGCGCTGCCCGTACGACACCGGTAGCAGCCCGTCGCGCGGCAGCGGCACCACCTCGGGCACCGGGTCGGCGGCCGTATGCATCGCCGCCGAGTCCGCGGCCGTCCGCTGGGCGGCGGCGATGCGCTCGGCCAGCGCGGCCACGGTGGGCGCCTCGAACAGCGCCCGTACCGGCAACTCGATCTCGAAGGCCGCACGCAGGCGGGTGACGATCTTGATCGCCAGCAGCGAGTGGCCGCCGAGCGCGAAGAAACCGTCCTCACGCCCCACCGGACCGGTCTGGAGCACCGCCTCGAACAGCGCCGCCACCAACTCCTCCACCGGACCACGCGGCGCCACCCGCACCGGCTCGACCACACCGGCCGGCTCGGGCAGGGCCGACCTGT